>JALVKK010000154.1 GCA_027033875.1 Flavobacteriales bacterium | reverse complement strand
TCTTTATTTCCGGTAGCGGTAACGACTATATCGGCTTCTTTTACGGCGTCCTCCATGCGTTTGACTTCATAGCCTTCCATAGCGGCTTGCAAGGCACAAATCGGGTCTATTTCTGTGATTATTACTCGCGAACCGGTACCGCGAAAGGATGCAGCGGTTCCTTTTCCGACATCGCCGTATCCGGCTACGACAACAACTTTTCCGGCAAGCATTAAGTCTGTACCGCGACGAATGGCATCGACCGCCGATTCGCGACAACCGTATTTGTTGTCAAATTTGGATTTGGTTACCGAATCATTAACGTTAAATGCAGGGATTGGCAATGTGCCATTACGCATACGTTCATATAATCGATGTACACCGGTTGTAGTTTCTTCCGAAATACCTTTGATACCTTTGGCGAGTTCCGGATGTTCGTTCAAAACCTTATTGGTTAAATCACCACCATCGTCTAATATCATGTTTAAAGGCTTGCCATCATCAAAGTACAATACTTGTTCGAGCGTCCAATTATAGTCTTCTTCGCTCATACCTTTCCACGCAAAAACAGGAATGCCGGCTTTGGCAATTGCGGCAGCGGCATGATCTTGGGTTGAAAAAATATTGCATGTGGTCCAACGTACTTCGGCTCCTAAGGCAATCAAAGTTTCGATTAATACGGCTGTTTGAATAGTCATGTGTAAACTGCCACCTATACGGGCGCCTTTTAAGGGTTTAGTGTCGGCATATTTTTTGCGCAATGACATCAAACCGGGCATTTCGGCTTCGGCAAGTTCTATTTCTTTACGTCCCCAGTCGGCTAAATTTATGTCTTTTATTTTGTATGGCAATTTTTTTACGGAATGATTCATAATTCTTATTTTTTTTATTTGGTTATTTGATGACCGCTACATCTATACACTCAAAGTACTCAGCTGTTTTTTGACTTTGTTTTCAAACTTGTTGAAGCACCGGTATCGGTTGATTTTTTTGAACGGGTAAAGATAAAAAGAATTTATCAATTTTTTTATATCTGAATGCTTTTTGGCAAAATTTTTGCTACGCTATATATAATTTGTGTATTTATGACAAATGTCATATTTTTGCAATTCGATATCTAATTATGACAAAACACTTTATGATGAAACGAACATGAATTTTTTTAGTCATAAAATACACACAAGAATATGATTAAAATAAATTCATGAGAGTTACTGAATGTATTATAAATTTTTATTATTTTTTTGTAAAATAAAAAATAAACAGATGAAAAAAATACAATTTAACTTTTTGATTTTGTTCTTATTCGGCATTATCCGGTTGAGTTCCGGACAATTTGTATCGGATGTGCACAAATTGGAGCCTAACTTGCGGAATGCTCGAGCAAAGATTTTTGCTCAATTG
Source organism: Flavobacteriales bacterium (assembly GCA_027033875.1). GTDB lineage: Bacteria > Bacteroidota > Bacteroidia > Flavobacteriales > Flavobacteriaceae > WGBX01. Next base: position 2,772 of record JALVKK010000154.1, on the reverse strand, counting down.
ATCAACAGAAAAAAACATCCGCAAATCATTGATATCAGAACACCGGAAGAATATGCCTCCGGACATATAAAAAATGCGGTGTTAATTAATTATTACGATCGAAATTTTGCTGATAATATTGAAAAAGCCGGTTTTGATAAATTGGGGGTTATTTTTATATACTGTCGTAGCGGACAACGTAGCGCCAATTCGATACCAATCTTTAAGAAACTCGGTTTTAAACATATTATTAATTTGAATTACGGTATCAATGAATGGAACAGATTGGGATTGCCTTTGGAAACCGGCATGCCGGCAATGAATAATTAACCGATAAATATATATATGACTATGAAACAAATATTATGGATTATTGCTCTAATTTTGACCTTTAATGCCTGTCAAAACGAAACCAAGCAAGAGATTAAAGCTACTTCTGAAAAAACGCAAGAAGAGCATGTGTCAATATCGGATTTTGATCACAAAGCTTATAAGATGAAAGGCAAGATTATTGCCCAAAACACCTTCAAAGTTTTTAAATCGAACATTCAAAGAATTGCCTTAGAAAAAGGCTTGACCGATGTTGTCAATTTTTGTCATGATAATGCGGAGAAAATAGTTGATAGTTTGAGTAAAACACAACATGTCGTTATCAAAAGAACTTCGCATAAATTGAGAAATGACAATAATCAACCGGATGCTGACAGCAAAGTTGTTTTAGATAAATATTTGCAGTTGCAAGCGGAACAAAAACCTTTGGAACCTGTTGTAAAAAAAGATACAGACGGTTATGTGCATTTTTATGCGCCTATACAACTCAAAAAAGAATGTTTGAAATGTCACGGCGAACCGGAAAAAGAAATACACGAAGATATTTACAAACTCATTCAATCAAAATATCCTCATGACAAAGCTACCGGATTTAAAGAAGGGGAATTGCGAGGAATTTGGGATATAAAATTTCTCGACATGGCGGATAAATAGCCGATTGTCAAAGCTATAACAATAAAGCCTGCTTGTTTTGAGCGGGCTTTTGTATTTGCTATAAAACAAATAATAATATCTTAGTTAAGATGCGGATTTAAAGGTGCATTTTTCCAAATAACATTTTCGGGGTCAACGGCAACAATTTTTTCTTTCCAAATCTTTCGAGGATTGATATCAAAGACATCGATGTCGTTAGGTGTAACAAACCAAGCTTTTTCTTCAATTTCATCTTCCAGTTGCATAGGACCCCAACCGCTGTATCCCAAAAAGAACCGGATATTGTTTTCATCCAATAATTGTTCGTTAAACAAATCTTTGATAAAATTAAAATCGCCGCCTAAATAAAGTTTTTTTTCAGCATCAAATTCAATAGCCTCAGGTATTAATTCAGGGACATTGTGAATGTAAAAAAGATTTGATGTTTCAACCGGTCCGCCGTTCCACACTTGAATATTAGAAGGTATTTCCGGAAAAATATCATTCAAACGCAAAATTAAAGGTTTGTTGAGCATAAATGCCATACTGCCTTTTTCATTATGCTCGGTTAATAACAACACACTTTGATTAAAAATGTGATCCATTAATAATTCGGGAGTTGATATTAACAATTTTCCGTTTTTTTGAATCATTTTACAATGCTTATTTGGTTAATTGAATGTCAGCGTTTCGGTAATTGATGAACTACTGATTTACAATTTGTTATTTTACGACTTTCAAGTTGGGTATTATCTTCACTTTTATTCCATTTACGTTGTTAACTAAATAGTTATAATACAAAAACAATACCAATATCTATGTCTGAAATATTGATAAAAAAAAGCCGTTTCACTAAAAAACGGCTTAAAAACTCAATTTTAATGTTTTTTAGTTAACAGATTTTGCCAAACCGGAACCTGCTTTAAACTTAACCACTTTTTTTGCGGGAATGGTAATTTTTTTACCTGTTGCGGGATTGTGTCCCGAACGTGATTTACGTGCTTGGACTGAAAAAGTTCCAAATCCGATTAAAGCTACTTTGTCGCCTTTTTTTAAGGTACCTTCTACATTATGTAGGAATGATTCCAAAGCTTTTTTGGCTGCTGATTTTGAGATACCGGCATCTTTTGCCATAGCATCAACTAATTGAGATTTGTTCATAATCGTGAAATTTAAATTTAACTGTTTAACAATTGCAAATATAATATTTTTTTTCAAAAAAAAACATTTTATCGCCAAAAGGCTTGTGTTTACGGGGTTTTCTGTGTTTTTTTTCGTTCGTTTTTCCGTAATAATTTTTTATAAATGTAATAATTTTTTATTTAATTTTTATTAATTGATTAAAAATCAGCATTTTGAAACGCTTTGTTTTATTTTTATTCAAAACATTTTTTGATTGCTGTTATTTTGAAAAAATACGATATGTAAAAAAAAAAAATAAGTAATTTAAGGCTTTTAATAGACATTTTATTTATCTTTATAGCCAAAATTTAATTATGAAAGGCTTATTTACATTCATTTTACTTAATTTTTTATTTCAATCTTGGGCGCAGCAAACCATTAAAGGGCGCGTGTTTGACGAACAAACCGGAGACGCCTTGGCTTTTGCCAATATTACTTATGATCAGAATAAAGGGGGGATTACCGATTTTGAGGGAAAATTTGAATTGAAAATACCGGACTCTTATCATAATTTTAAAGTAAGTTATATCGGTTATCAAACTAAAACCGTGCAGATACAAGGGAAAAAAAAATATTATAAAATTTTATTAAAAGCCTCTGCAGAACAATTAAAAACAGTCGTTATTAACGGAAAGTATGTCAATCCGG
>JALVKK010000153.1 GCA_027033875.1 Flavobacteriales bacterium | reverse complement strand
AAGAATCACGTTCAATATTTTTTATTTTTTCTTTGGGGCCAAATCCCCAAGCATTGACCAAAATACCAACGGTTGGGTCGTATAAACCGTCGGTTTCAAAGTAGATTGTTTCAGCCGCATTAAAAACTTCAACAAAATGTAAGTCGGTTTTTAAGATTTCTCCTTTATTGATGCGTGAAATCAATGAATTTGGTCTGTAAGTGGAGAGTGAATTGTTTATAGCTTCAATGACACTGTCGATATCTTTTTTTTCTATTTGTTTAGAATGTTGAGACGAAAAAACTCTAATATGATAAGTTGTTCCCAAAGCATTACCTTCAAAAAAATAAGATTGTGCTTTATTTTGTCGGTTGCAAGATGGCAATAAGGTAATGAATATAAGCGATAAAAGATATAATTGTTTCATTATATATTATATATATGTATAACACCGGTTGTTCAAGTTAGTTGCAAAAATATGAATAAATATTACAATGCTATTGCAATATTTTCGTTTGTTCTTTCGGCTTTTATCAGTTTTGATATATGAGATGTTCAGTTAAGTTAAAAATGGATATTATATACTCAGATTTTTTTAATATTGAATGAATATTTTATTTCTTTTTTTAACAAGTACTAAAAAAATCGATTGATAACGCAAAGAAAATAAAGAAAAATAAAGAAAAATAAATTTTATTAATTATTATTTATATAGCTGAAAATCAGACGGATATATTTTAAAAATACTTGTTATAGTTCACATAAACGCAATAATCTTATTTTATTTTTACGAAATCCGGGTATATGTTTGTAATAAATTTTAACACAATCAACTAAATATCACACACAAATGACTAAAAATTTTGTAAACCAAATCGACCAATTGTTGAAAATCAGTAAAAGAATTTTATTGGTTGAACACGATCCTATCAGACGAAGTGAAATATTCAACTTTTTAAAACAACAAAAACACGAAATTTTTGTTGCAAAAGACGGGATGTCTGCATCTGAAAAAATTAATGTAGATACATATGATTTATTCATAATTGATAAAAATTTACCCTATAATGACGCAATGACTTTATATAGAAGTATCAAAAACAAAAGATTGAATACGCCGGTTATTTTTATCACGGACAAAAAAGAAGAATGTGAAGTTGCGATGATTGAATATAACAATTTTAAGGAAAATTTTATTTCAACGCTTAAATCTATTATTGAGAATACTTTGCAAGCAAAGTCGCAAGATGATGATTCTAATAAAGAAACCTATACAATAGGTGCTTTTACATTGGATCCTAAATTCAGATTATTGCGATATAAAGACAATGCACCGGTAAAATTAACACCGAAAGAAACAAAATTGTTGAAATTGTTGATAAAATTTAATAACAAACTGGTAGATAAAAACACATTGCAACAAAAAGTTTGGTACAATGATGAGAATATCAGTTTCGGAAGTATGAATGTTTATATAAGCCGTTTGAGAAAATTGCTTAAAAAAGATAAAAACGTCAATATTACCAATGTTTATAAAGTCGGATTTAAAATATCCGGTTAATCGCTGAGATCAAGTTGAAATAATTTTTATATAAAATACTCTTATAAATAAAACAAGTAGAATTTGCTCAAATCAACACAAATATAAACACAAACGATTCATGCAAACAAAAGTTTCATGTATAAATTTTAGGTTAATGAAAAAAACGGCTAACTACAAAAAGTAGCCGTTTTTTTTATATCGATTAATTCAATTTTTTGAGATAAACTTTAGACATTTCAGCAGCCATTTCAATAAAAGTTTTGTTTTGAAGTTTACTGTTTGCCCATATCAAGTAAGGATATTCAATTTCGGCATAACCGTTATTCTCTTTAAACCAGTCCAGAATAATTCTTATCATTTCAGTAAGCATTTCTTTTTTGCTTATTCGATACATTGCAAATTGTAATAATAAATGAGCAATATTTTTTTTGGTTTTAACTTCTTTATTTTTGGATTCAAGATAACGGTATTTGAAATAATAATAAACTTTACGAGATTCGTTTTCCAAAAAAGAAATATCATTTTTATCAAAAATGGTTAGCAAATGATATATCAGAATACCTTCGTATGCATCTAATCGCAGCCCGGCTCTTTGATTTTGTAAAATAAACTGGATTCGTTTGATGGATTTTTTTAGTTCTCCAACAGCAAAATAACCAATAATAAATCCTGTTGTGATAATTATTTTCATTCCCAAAGGTATCTTGTTTTCCCATTTTTTATATTCTATTTCGGCTTCTGCTATTTTTTGCAATAGTTTTTCTTTTTGTCCTTCAAAAACGTAGGATAAGATATCGTGATTTGCACAGTAATAAAAGATTTGTAAGCCGGTTTTGTCAAAAGAACCGAATTCGCCCCGTTTATAAGCTTTTGTTACACCGGAAGTTACTTTTAAAACTTCTTGTATATATCCCGCTTCTAAGGCAAGAGAGGAATAATCCAAAGAAGCCTGTAAAATTTCAAATTTTGACAAACTGGTTTTCGGCACTTCAAGAATTTTCCGTCCGAAATTAAACGCATCTGTATTGCGGTGTCCCAATAGGTGCAATATAGCTTGACTGTAATAATAATAAAATTTGGCTTTGTTGGTTTGGTATGAATCCGCTGAAGATTTTAAGCCCATTTGAATGGTATCATTTTTTAATTTTAACCATTGTTGCGGATCCATAAAGCCGTATTTCTTCTTATGAGTAAGAATATGACTATAAATCAATTTTATTGTCTGCAGTTCTTTTTGAAAAGTTATTAATTTCTTTTCTTCTTCGGTTATATCATTGTCAGTTCGATGTTTCGAATCATTTGTAAAAAGCCGGGCTTCTTTTTCCAATTCCAGAATAGCTAAGTGATATCCGAACATTTCATATTTTCTGACTATATTCAAGGCTTTGTTTATGATATCATAAGCTTGTTCAAGCAGTTGTTTGCTCAAAAGATAATTGACACTTTTAATGTAAAAGAATATTTTGCCTTCAATCGTGTCGTCCTGTACTTTTTGGACCATACTTTCCAAAATAATATTGTACAAATACCGGCGTTGTTGAGCATATTTATTATCATATTTTTGACGCTTTGAAGTTTTGTTTTTTCGGATATCATCTAATATTTCCAAATAATTTTTTTTGGAAGTAATATTTTTTGTATAAAAAGAAAGTTTTTTTAACTCTCCTTGTGTCAAACTATTGACGAGATCTTCTAAATAATTCCGTTTAGCCATGCCTGTTTAAACTAATAAATATATTGCGAATATACCACTAAACTATTTAAAAAAAAAAGATTGTTAAAAAAAAATACGTAAACACATAAGTTTTTTTTGATATTCAATAATTATTGTGATTATCGTAACAAATTGATTCTATTTAACTTATAAAAATATTGATATAGCAATTAATTTGCCATTATTTTTGTAATTTTGATTATCAATAATTTTTATATGCTAAACCAAAATTTGGATCCTGATAAAAATCGTATGCCTCAAGCTGATTTGGAAGTCGAAAAAAAACTTCGACCTTTACGTTTTGACGATTTTACGGGACAGGAACAAGTGATTGAAAATTTGAAAGTTTTTGTACAAGCGGCTAATCAGCGGAGTGAGGCATTGGATCACACTTTGTTTCACGGACCGCCCGGATTGGGAAAAACGACTTTGGCACATATTTTGGCAAATGAATTAGATGTCAATTTGAAAATAACTTCCGGTCCGGTTTTGGACAAGCCCGGTGATTTGGCGGGTTTGCTGACCAATCTTGAGGAGCGAGATGTTTTGTTTATCGATGAGATTCATCGTCTTTCTCCGGTTGTGGAGGAATACCTTTATTCTGCCATGGAAGATTATCGTATTGATATAATGATAGAAAGTGGTCCTAATGCACGGACAGTACAAATACATTTAGAGCCTTTTACTTTGATAGGTGCTACTACAAGGTCAGGTTTATTGACGGCACCTATGCGTGCTCGTTTCGGTATCAATGCCCGTTTAAATTATTATACCAAAGAGCTTTTGACACAAATCGTACAACGTAGTGCCGGTATTCTTAAAGTTCCGATTACCATGGAAGCTGCTATTGAAATTGCCGGACGCAGTCGCGGGACACCGCGTATTGCTAATGCACTTTTGCGGCGTGTCAGAGATTTTGC
>JALVKK010000152.1 GCA_027033875.1 Flavobacteriales bacterium | reverse complement strand
GACCCGACAACCGGTGGCACGACGGCTTCATTTGCCATGCTCGGCGACATTAATATTGCCGAACCCGGTGCTTTAATCGGTTTTGCCGGACCACGTGTTATCAAGGATACAACCGGTAAAGATTTGCCCGAAGGTTTTCAACGTTCGGAATTTTTATTGGAGCACGGATTCTTAGATTTTATCTCACACCGTAAAGATTTAAAAGATAATATCAATCTGTATATCGATTTGATTTTGAATCAACCTGTAAGAGACTTAGTGAAGAAAAATAATTAATAGCTGTAGCAAATAGAAACCTCGACCGAAAGCCTGAATTGAAAATTCGAAATATTTCCTCAATAATCAATGAAAAAAACATTAGCGATATTATTACTATTCATTGTCTTAACTTCTTGTCAAAAGGAAGTTAATATTCAAATTAGTTTACCTGAAAAACCACAGCAAGGTAAAAGTATAAAAGTACAATTTAACAACTTAAATAAATCTGATATTGATCAAATTTATATTGCTGTTGATAACAAAGAATTGACTAAAATACCTTATCAAAATCAAATTGATTTCAAACTTGACAAGTCGTTCAAATTAGGCGTTCATCAAATTTCATTTGATTTTATCAAAGACGGTAAAAGTTTGAAAAAAATATCCAAAAATCTGGAACTTTATGCCGGTATTAGCCCGAAAATTTTGTCATACAAACTGCTCAATACTTATCCGCACGACATCAACGCCTTTACACAAGGACTCGAATTTTATAAAGACACACTTTACGAAGGTACGGGATTGAACGGCGAATCGAGTTTACGAAAAACGGATTATAAAACAGGAAAAATCTACAAAAAAATAGATTTGGACCGAAAATATTTCGGCGAAGGTATCAGTATTCTCAACGATAAAGTTTATCAACTGACTTGGCAAAGCGGTATTGGTTTTACTTACAATACCCGTTTAACCAAAACAGGTGAATTTCAATACCGAAACAGTAAAGAAGGCTGGGGGTTATGCAACGATGGTAAAATCTTGTATAAATCTGACGGTACCGAAAAAATTTGGCAACTCGACCCGAAAACACTCGACGAAAAAGACTTTATCAATGTTTATACTAACCGGCATAAAATTACCCGTATCAACGAATTGGAATGGGTTGGCGGAAAAATCTACACCAATGTTTGGCAAAAAAATGCACTGGCAATTATTGACCCGCAAACCGGTGCGGTTGAAGCCATCATTAATCTGTCTGATTTGCACAACAAAGTTACCAAACACCCGCAACTCGATGTATTAAACGGTATAGCTTACGACAAAAAAACCGGACATCTGTTTGTAACCGGCAAAAAATGGGATAAGATGTTTGAGATTGAAATTTTACATTAATCGTTAATACGATCATAGCAGCACTTGGTTACAGTAAATCTACAAAAGGTTTATACACATATATTTCCGCTTATTCCAATTTCGATGATGTTGATGAACTTGTTGCAACTGATTATAATTTTTTATTAGAAAAAACAAAATCAAATGATGGTGATTTCATTTCTCAACATGAAAACAATGATATTTTACTTTTAAATGCTGATCTGCTGATTATAGATAAAGGTGTAACCAACCTGAAATCAATGTTAAAACTTATCCAATCCGATTATCGATTTTTTCAAATTAAAGTTCTAAATATCCAATAAATCGAAATATTTGATATGTCAGGCAAATATAATTTCCACCCTTATTGATAAACTAATATGAATTTAACAAATTTGACAAGTGACAAATATATCAAAATAACCATAAAAACGGTTCTAAATAATTCCCTAAAAAAAATTACTTTTGTAGGATTGGTAAATATATGAAATTATTCTCAAAAATATTATTATTATTTTCAACCGGATTACTTCTATCGGCTTGCAATTTATATCGCAAAATTCCCGAAGGAAAATATTTGTTACGAAAAAATACCGTTTATGTTGACAATAAAAAAGAATCGTCCGAAAAAGTAAACAGTTCCATTGTACTACAATCCAATTCGTATATTTTCGGGTATCCGTATTTGGCTGATTTGTATATGCTTGCCGACCAGCACCCCAATCAAACTTATTACCGTTGGATACAAAAACACCCGAAAAATTTTAACATCTTAAAAAAAATACTTTCCCGCAAACAAGTTATTCAGTTGCAATATTATTATCGCGACATCAATAAAACCATTCAAAAAATTGGAAAAGCCCCCGTTTTTGTCGATACGAGTAAAATCAAACTGTCATCCGAATTGTTGAAATATTATTTTATCAATCATTCTTATTTGAATGCCAAATCTGAATTTGTAATCGATACTGTAAGCAAACACAAAGCAAAAGTCATATACAAGATTGACAAACAGCATCCATATATTATTGACAGATATGAACAAAATATTCAATCACCGTATTTACAAAAACTCTATAATAAATATAAGCGCAAGAGTCCAATAAAAAAACATAATTTTTATCTTAGGGATAATTTTGTCAAAGAAAAAGAAAATCTGGTCAAATTGTTTAGAAACAAAGGTGTTTATCATTTTCAACCTTCCTATGTCAATTTTGATTTGGTATTCGATAGTATTCCGAAACACCGTGTCAATGCTATTTTGAATATTCCGGACAGGAATATTACAACACAAGATACGGTATATTCCGAACCGTTTGTCCCATATAGAATAAAGAATGTCAATATTTATTTATCAAAAAATAAAGATTTTGATTTTTTTCAAAAAAAAGATTCGGCTGTTTATGAAGGAATTCAAATATTTACGAGTAACAACAAATTGCGATACAGTCCGAAATCATTGGCTCATTCGGTGTTTATCAAACCCGGAGATTTGTTTAGCGACAGAGACCGATTGCGTACGCACCGTTTGTTGATGAGTTTGCAAAATTTCAAACAAGCCTATATTCAGTATGAAGAAAACAAATCCGATACAACTCTAAACGCCAATATCTATCTCATTCCAGAAAAACGATTCAGTTGGAAAGGCTCTACGGATTTTATGCATTCCAATATTCACGATTTCGGTATTAAAGGCAGTATGTCGTTTAGCGCCAAAAACTTATTTAAAGGCGCTGAAATATTAAATACTTCCTTATATTTTATGACGGCAACATCCAAAGGTATCAATCCGTCCGAACAATTTTTTGACGTAAAAGAATTTGGCGCGGACATAACCTTAAAATTTCCAAGTTTGTTACTGCCTTTCGGATTGAGCAAATATATTCCGCGATATATGTTGCCTAAAACATATATAACTTTTTTGTCAAATTCGCAAACAAATATAGGTTTGGACCGCAGCAAATATGCCGGTATTTTCGGTTTTGAATGGCGACCTATTAAAGAACGAAAATTTAAGTTCGATTTGTTAAACTATATGTTTATAACCAACAAAAAAGATTACAAATATTTTGAGATATATACGCTGGCTTTCAGACAAGTACAAGATATTGCCTCACAATTGGGACAAAGCCTTAATGCCCCCGATGCTGCAGATGCTTATATCAATTCTTTATTGCAAAATGCTTATTTTGAGACAACTCATCCGGATTTGTACCGCCAACTGAAAAATATTAAGGAGCGTGAAAAACGAATTACCCAAAATATTTTTATTCTGAGTAATAAATTCGATTTCTTTTATGATAGTCGTAAACATCTGTTGCAACCTGATTTTTATTTGTTTAATTCGACATTTGAATTAGCAGGCGGAATGTTGAGCTTGTTAAAACAGTCATTAAACACCAATGAATACGGACAATATGTTATCAACGAAGTACCTTATGCCGAATATTTTAAAACCGATTTGAGTTTTATCAAACACTGGCAATTGCACAAAGAACATATTTTAGCTTACCGAGCTTTTATCGGATATGCGGCACCCTACGGCAATTCCAAGAGTGTTCCTTTTGTATCGAGTTATTTTGCAGGCGGTTCCAATGATATCAGAGGTTGGCGTGCGTATTCTTTGGGACCCGGTTCGACAGGCGGACCCAATGAATTTAATGAAGCTAATTTTAAATTGACAACCAATATCGAATACCGTTTTCCGATAGCCGGATATTTTAAAGGGGCTGTTTTTGGTGATGCCGGCAATATCTGGAATATTCATAACGGAGAAATCGATCCTAAAAGTCGTTTTTCGGGATTCAAATCTTTAAAAGATATAGCTATCGCCAACGGATTCGGATTGCGAGTCGATTTTACCTACTTTATTATTCGCTTTGATTTGGCTTACAAAGTTTATGATCCGTCCAAAGACGATAATAATCGTTGGATTGACTTAAAAAATACAAAATTAACCGACGGGGTACTGAATATTGGAATCAGTTATCCGTTCTAGACAGATGATTAATGCATTAAATTGTTGATTATGAGAAATTTGCTTGTTGTTTTTACATTTATTTTTTTGCAAATAGCCCAAGCGCAACTGCAAGATTTGTTGGTAAAACCGCCATATTATATCAAAACCGTTAAACTCGATGACGGACGACAACCAATATCGTCGCCTATAATAGAATTAGGACACCGCATCAATTTTTCTTTTGACGATTTGCAAGCCGATGAAAAAGAATATTCCTATAAGATATTGCGATATGACGAAAATTGGCAACCGAGTATTTTAAACGAATCGGAATATATTGACGGATTTGCATCGAGTATCATCACCGATATAACCGAATCGACCGGAACCTTGCAATCTTATACCCATTATCATTTGGTTTTGCCCAATGAGGATACCCGTATTTTACTTTCAGGAAATTATATTCTGCAAGTTTTAGATGAAGATGAACAGGTGGTGTTTAGCAAAGCATTTATATTATATCAAAAAGACATCAATGTCGGAGTGCAAGTCAAATGGCCGAATGATGTACAAATTAAAGATCGTATGCAATTTATTGATTTCTCGTTGTATTTGTCCGGCTATACCATATTAAATGAAAGTGAAAATCTTTTAGTCAAGATATTTCAAAACAATAATCTAAATTACAGTATCAATTTCAGACGTCCTACATTTTATAAAGGAACAGAATGGGCATATCATTATCCGAACAAGGCGCTTTTTGACGGCATCAATGAGTTTCGCCGGTTTGAATGCAATGATGTTCGCGGTTATAATTACGGCATTTCATACAAAGAATTATCTGACAAATTATATGATTTTTATACTTATGTAGCCGAACCGCGTACACATTATTTATTTTTTAAGGATATCGACGGTTGTTATATAATTAATTCGACTCAAGCCTACGACGATGCACACAGTGAAGCGGAATATATCAAAGTGCATTTTACTTTCAAAGGCGATTTGAATGATAACGAAAGGCTTTATGTCATCGGATATTTCAACGATTTTACGGCTGATGAGTCATCGCAATTAACATTTAATAACGAAACCGGTTTGTACGAAAATGTCCAATTGCTCAAACAAGCTTATTATGATTATATGTTTGTTACAAAAAATGCAGAAGGTCAGATTGATTGGACAAGAATTGAAGGTAATTTTGCACAAACCGAAAATATCTATACGGTATTGGTTTACTACAAAGCCCCCGGTGCCCGTTTTACCAAAATCATCGGTTATGGCGAAGCTTCATCGGACAATATTAAATAGAGTTGAAAGTTATAAACTTCAAAGTTTATAAGGTTTCATAATCGTTATATTCTTGATGTTTCAGATTTTTTCGTTTAAGAAGTTCTACATACCTTTCTCAACGTATATGAGTAAGAGGTCTTTTAACTTTCAACATTCAATTTTTTACTTTTTTATACCACGCTATTGTTTTTTCAACCGCTTCGTCCAATCCTGTTTGAGGTTGATAATCAAAGAATTGTTGTAGCTTTCGGATACTGAAATGATAATCTTTACCTCCGTTATTGATACGGTAAGGTGTTAAAAAAGGTTCTGATTTAATACCTAAAGTCTTGTGAATGCCGTAGTAAATTTTAGCAACTGGATAAGCTACACCGTAAGGAACGGAAGCTTTAGGTAATTTGATACCGAGTGCATCTGCTAATTTACCGTTAAATGTATGCCAATCAATATCCAACCCATCGGTAGCTATAAACGCTTGCCCCTCAGCTTTGCTTTCACGGCTTACCAGTGTGATAATATCAATCAAATTATCGATAAATACCGGACAGGTTTTGCTACGACCTTTATTGACTTCCATAAACTTGCCGGTTTGCATGGCTTCGAGATATTTGAGCATAAAAGTACGGTCGTTTACACCGTAAACATTACCCGGACGAACGGCTGTAATTTTCATATCCGTTTGTTTTTGAAAATCCCATAACCATTTTTCGGCTTTATATTTGGTTTCGGCGTACGGTATGAGATTTTTTGCAACCGGTGATTCTTCGGTCATATTGATTTTGCCAAACCCGTGAAAGGCAACTGTACTGATATATACCATTTTTTTGACGCCTGTTTGAGATGCGGTTTGTGCAACATGTTTTGTGCCTTGAAAATTGACTTTATCAAAAATTTCATAAGGACCCCAATCGGCAGCCAAACCGGCTATATGAAAAACCAACTCTACGCCTTTCATAGCTGTTTCCAAACTTTTGATATCATTGACGTCGCCGTAAACAATTTCGGTATTCAAAGCGTCTAAAAAACTCAAATCGGAAGTTTTTCTGACCAAACTTCTCACTGTTTTTCCTTCCGACAATAGGCGTTTGACCAAATTACTACCGATAAAACCGTTAGCACCGGTAACCAAAATGTTTTGCATCTTTTTAAATTTAAAAACAAATATAAATATTTTTGTAACAAGTAGCGAGAAGTATATGCGATTTGGTTATTGCAATACTATTTTAAATAAAGATTATGTAAAGTATTATTGATTTTATCAACAAATAAAATAGCGCATGAGTTTTTAACAAAAAAGTGTTAATAAAAAAATAAATTTCAGTCAATAATAATTAAAAAATCATTATAATTTTAAAAGCTCGTTGTTAATCTATAATTTATAAATTTTCCGGCTATGTTACAAGATGTTACGGCTGTTAAAATGCAAAAAAACATGAAAAATTATTCTTATCAAGAAGTTTTTGAAGCCACTAAGTCCTATTTTAACGGTGATGAATTGGCTACAACCACTTGGATGAATAAATATGCTTTAAAAGATAGCGAAAGTAATTTTTTGGAAAAATCGCCCGATGAAATGCACCGTCGCATGGCAAAAAAGTTTGCTCAAATAGAACAAAAATATCCGGCGGTAAAGTCAAGTTCGCTTTCCGAATACGGTCAAAAACGAAAACTTCTAAATGAACAAAAAATATTTGATATGTTTGACCGGTTCAAGTATGTTATTCCGCAAGGCAGTATTATGTTTGGTTTGGGAAATAATCAAGTCATTGCTTCGTTATCAAATTGCGTGGTGATACCGGCACCTTATGATTCTTACGGGGGTATAATGTACACGGACCAACAATTGGTGCAACTTTTTAAACGTCGTTGCGGAGTCGGGACGGATTTGTCCGATTTACGCCCCAAAGATGCGCGGGTATCTAATGCCGCACGCACCACTACGGGTGCCGTTAGTTTTATGCACCGGTTTTCGTTTACTACCCGCGAAGTAGCTCAAAACGGCAGACGCGGCGCTTTAATGCTGACCATGGACGTGGCGCATCCGGATATATTTGATTTTGTAAAGGTCAAACAAGATTTAACCAAAGTTACCGGTGCCAATATTTCCGTTCGTTTGTCAGACGAATTTATGCAAGCGGTAGTACAAAACAAAACTTTCACGTTACGTTGGCCTATCGATGCTAAAAATCCGAAAATTACAAGAGAAATAGATGCTCGTAAATTGTGGGATACCATTGTAAAGTCTGCTCATAATACCGCCGAACCCGGCTTGATTTATTGGGACAGACAACACAAATATTCGACCTCGTCATTTTATCCCGGTTTTGAGAATGTTTCAACTAATCCCTGTAGCGAAATAGCCATGCAAGGCGGTGACAGTTGCCGTTTGATAGCTGTAAATTTATATAGTTTTGTAGAAAACCCGTTTACACCTGAGGCATATTTCAACAAAGAAAAATTTTACGAAACGGTCTATGAAACCCAACGCTTGATGGATGATTTGGTTGATTTGGAATTGGAAGCTGTTGACCGGATATTAGCCAAAATTGACCGCGACCCCGAGCCGGACCACATCAAACGGATTGAAAGAGAAACTTGGCAATTGTTGCGAGATAACGGCAAAACAGGTCGTCGTACCGGATTGGGATTTACGGCTTTAGCCGATGCGGTTGCCGCTTTGGGTATCAAATTTGATACTGACGAAGCATTGCAAGCGGTTGACGAAATAATGCGCACCAAATTGTTAGCCGAATTTGACAGCAGTGTGGATATGGCTATCGAACGCGGTAAATTTGAAATTTTTGACCCTGAAATAGAAAAAAAATCGGCATTTGTACAGATGATTGCTAAAGAATTTCCGGAGCTTTACAAACGAATGATGCAATACGGACGACGTAATATTTCGATAAGCACAGTTGCACCGACCGGTTCGCTCAGTATGTTGGCACAAACCTCGTCGGGAATAGAGCCGGTATTTATGTTGCGATACAAACGCCGTAGAAAAGTCGATGCCGGCGACCCCAATGCCAAAATTGATTTTATAGACGATACCGGCGATGCTTTTGAAGAATTTACCATATATCATCACAAACTCAAAGAGTGGATGAAAATTACCGGTAAAGAAAATATCTCCGATAGTCCTTATGCCGGTGCAACTGCCAATGAAATTGATTGGCAAAAACGAATCGAAATGCAATCCTTGGTTCAAAAATATACAACGCATTCTATCAGCTCTACCATAAATTTACCTTCGGATGTCAGCGTCGATAAAGTCAGTAACATATATATAGAGGCTTGGCAAAAAAAATTGAAAGGTATTACGGTTTACCGCGAAGGTTCGCGTAGCGGTATTTTGGTTGCCAACGATAAGAAGGATCAGAATAAAGAACCCGTTCATTCTGTTTTTCCAACCAAACGACCTAAAAAATTAGAAGCGGATGTCGTACGATTTATGAACAAAAACGAAGCTTGGTTGGCAGTAGTCGGTTTGATAGACGCAAAACCTTACGAAATATTTACCGGTAAAATGGAAGATGTTTTTAATCTGCCTGAATGGGTAGAAAAAGGTTGGGTCATCAAAAATAAAAACGGGGATGGTAAAAGTCGATATGATTTTCAGTTTATCGACAAACAAGGCTATCGTATAACTATTGAAGGTCTATCGCGTTCGTTTGACAAGGAATATTGGAACTATGCCAAATTGATTTCCGGTGTATTACGTCACGGTATGCCCATGTATGAAGTGGTCAAATTGATAGAAGGCTTGAACCTTTATGACGATTTTATCAATACGTGGAAAAACGGTGTGGCACGTGCACTCAAACGCTATATTCCGGATGGTACTACGCCACAAGACAAGAAATGTCCCAACTGCGGCGACCCCGATGGTTTGGTGTATGAAGAAGGTTGTCTGGTCTGTAAAAGTTGCGGGTATAGCAAGTGCGGGTAATAAAACCCTTTAATGCTTCAACATGTCAGTCAGTAACTTACGAGCTCGCATAATTTTGACTTTGACGTTGTTGAGCGGTTCATTCAGTTGTTTGGCTATTTCCTTGTAGCTCAAATCGTGAAAAAAACGCAGTTCCAAAACTTCTTTGTAATGGGGTTTTAGTCGGTTTATGGCTTGTTTGACTTGCAGGAGTTTTTGCTCCAAAATCATTTTGTCTTCGGCGGTCAACTCCTTGTCCGGTAGTTGAAAAACTTCATTTTCTTCTTTAATGGATACAAAATCGTGCTTTTTTTTACGTTGCGAGTCGATATAAACTTGCTTGGACATCATCAAAAGCCAGTTTTTAAAATCGTATTCCGGTTTGTATTGTTTCAGATTGTCAAAAGCCTTGGCAAAAGTTTGAATGGTGATATCTTCGGCATCATTCTGATTGTTGATTCGAGATTTTTGAAAGCGAAAAACATCATTCCAGTATCGGTTGAGCAAATAATCAAAAGCCGATTGCTTGCCTTCCAAAGCTTCTCTGATATGTTTTTCTATTCGTCCCAATAAACAGGTTTGCTAAATATGTTTAATGTGAATACCCATAATTGTGTAAGTAACAACAAAATTTCAAGAACAGGATACCAAAGTGTCAGTTTTTTTTCGTGAAAAATACCGTTCGCTTTATGATTGATATACCAAGCCGTTGTCAATCTCACAAATATAATACCCAAAACGGCTTGCCATTGATATTGAATGGCAAGTAACAACCCGACAGTCACCCAAAAACCCGATAATGAGGTATAATACCAACTCAATAACAGTTTGTGTTTGGTTTTATAGTATTTGGCTGTGCTTATATGACGGCGTTTTTGCAAAATGTAGGAATTAAAACGTTGTTTTGGATTGGATATTGTAAAACTTTCGGGGTGTAAGCAAATAGCCGTATTGTCAGCAGTAGCCGTTTCGTTGACAAACAAATCATCGTCGCCGGACAATACGTCTAAATGCTTATAAAAGCCGTTGTTTTCCATAAATAAATCTTTGGTATAAGCCAAATTGCGTCCGACCCCCATATAAGGGATACCTTTGAGCGCATAAGAAAAATATTGTAGAGCTGTTTGAACTGTTTCGTAACGTATAAGTTTATTTAAAAAGCCTTTGTGATAGCGGTATTTACCATAGCCTAAGACGAGTTGTTTTTGATTGTTGAATTGCTGTGCCATATGCTGTATCCATAATTTTGATTTAGGACGGCAATCAGCATCAGTAAAAAGTAAATGATTATGTTTGGCGGCTTTTATACCCAAAGTCAGCGCATATTTTTTATTACCACGCAGACGTTCATCATCGTTAAAATTGACTTTTACCAAACGGGTTTTGTATGAATATTTTTGTTCAAACTCACGCATTACTTCGTAAGTGTCATCTATTGAACAGTCGTCTATTAATACAACTTCATACTCGGAATAATCTTGATTGTATATTTTCGGTAAATTTTTTTTTAGATTTTGAGATTCATCTTTGGCACAGATAATAACCGAAACAGGCAGATTTTGACTTTTTTGTTTTTTTTCTTTGTACAACAAGAGTTTTTTGAAAATATTGTAATAATATAGTAAACTCAGTGTAAAAACTATAAGAAGTATAAATAATACCGGTTGCCACATCTCAATCTAATTTTTATGTAAAGTTTCAATAAATTTGGTCAAATTGCCTTTGGCTTTTTCTTCTGCTATTCTTCTATGCAATTCGTGGTCGCAGTTACCTTCGTATTCTTCTCGGGTACGCCCGCAAAACGAGCAAGGCTTGTTATCCGGATTGGTTTCGGGATTTAAACTGGCACAAGTACCTTCAATTTTACCGTCTTTTTTCAAAATAATTTTAACGGCTATTCCCATGACGCCAAGCGCTAAAAACAGTAATGTCAGGAATATTAATTTGAGAGTCATCGAGTTGTTTTTTAATGACAAAATTACGTTAATTTTGTGAGACTGACGCTAAAATACCGTTAAAATTATTGGAAATTAAAACCACAAAAAAGCATCTTCAAAATGTTCAATTTTTTCGATATATTGATTTTTTATTATGGCAATTATATCAAAGCGTATTTCTACATCCAAATTGTTTGTTTTGACGTAGTAATTAACAGCATTTTTCAACAAATTTATTTTCTTTTTGTTGACAAACATTTCCGGTTTTCCGTAGTGATCACTCGTTCGGGTTTTGACTTCGATAACAGCCAAAATCTCATTTTTTTGAGCCAATATATCAATTTCAGCGTGGTGAAATTGCCAATTGGTTTCCAAGATTTGATA
>JALVKK010000151.1 GCA_027033875.1 Flavobacteriales bacterium | reverse complement strand
TCAAAAAATACCAGTTTATTCAACTCAAAAAACAAGTACTGGACAGTTTTGCAAAAGAAAAAGCCAATTATAAAAAAGCACAAAACAATATAAAAAAATTGCAAAATCAAATCACAAAATTACAATCCGATTTGAAGCGTACCAATGAACAAATCGGCAAACTTGAAGCCCAAAAGAACAGCATCCGTTTTTTGGGAATTCCCGTTGAAAAATCTCAATATCAATGGATGGTCTGGTCGTTCATCGGACTTTTAATCCTAGCATTGATTTATTTTATATACCTATATACCAACAGTCAAAAGATTACCAAACTTGCTAAAAATAATTTAGCAAAAATAGAAGAAGAATACTACAATTTTAAAAGTAACGCCCTTGAAAGGGAACAAAACTTGAAACGTCAGTTGCTGGATGAACAGAATAAAAATCAGGGGTGAAGTTAAGATGAGTTGATGAATTGATGATATTGGTTATCTGGTTATTTGATTAACCGGTTATTTGGTTTTATTCATTTCAGATTTGCGATTTCAGATGTCAGATTTTCGATCTTTGGTCACTGAGTGATTTTGTGACATAGGAACAAAATTGTACCGAAGTGACCATAAAAGGCATAAAAGTCCACATAAGTTTACACTCTTTTGTGTTCTTTTGTGTCTTATGTGGTTTTATTCATTTCTGATTTACGATTTTCGATTCGGTCACTGAGCCCATCGAAGTGTCAGATTTGCGATTTATTGTACTTCATAGAATATTTTGTTTTTTGATGATAGCTAAACACTTCTAATTTCTAATTTGAGAAATGAAGAGATTTACTTCACAAAAAATTTGCAGGTAAAAAATAACAACGTATCTTTGCTCCAAAATTTAAAGGACGGATTTGACTGCTTGCAACCTTTAAAAAAAATGCTAAAATGTATTAACCTGCCGGTCAGTCAAACTTACCTTTTTAACGAAATCATAATCTGATTTATACTGCATTTTATTTGTAGTTAATAATTTAGATATAAAGAGAATTGAAAATGAGATTTCTCACTACGTTCGAAATGACAGATGAAACGTACAAAATGACAAAAAAATTAGAAATTAGAAATGTTTTTAACATGATACACATCGGACATCCGACAACAAATAACCAAATAACCAATTAACCAGATAACCAATAAAACATATTACACTATGCCCTATTTATTTACCTCAGAGTCCGTTTCGGAAGGACACCCTGATAAAGTTTCCGACCAAATTTCAGATAGTTTACTCGATAATTTTTTAGCCTTTGACCCCGAAGCCAAAGTGGCTGTCGAGACCTTGGTTACAACAGGTCAAGTAGTTGTTGCCGGAGAAGTCAAAAGCAAAGCTTATGTTGATGTACAAAAAATCACCCGCGATATTATCAAACAAATCGGATACGACAAAGATGATTATTATTTCAGTTTTAAATCATTAGGCGTCTTATCCGCCATTCACGACCAAAGTGAAGATATCAACCAAGGTGTGGTACGCGAAACCAAAGAAGCTCAAGGTGCCGGTGATCAAGGTATGATGTTCGGCTATGCGACCAACGAAAGCAAAAATTATATGCCGTTGACTTTGGATATTGCTCACAAATTGGTATTCAAATTGGCTGAAATTCGCAAAGAAGGTTTACAAATGACCTATTTACGTCCGGATTCTAAAAGTCAGGTTACCATTCTCTACGATGACGACAACAAGCCGGTAAAAATCGATACCATAGTCGTTTCTACCCAACACGACCCGTTTGATAAAGACGACGACAAAATGCTTCAAAAAATCAAAGAAGATGTTCAAAACATATTGATACCGAAACTTTTATGTGAAAATCCGGAACTCGAACCTTTATTTTACGACTACAAACTACTGGTTAATCCGACCGGTAAATTTGTAATAGGCGGTCCGCACGGCGATACCGGATTGACCGGACGTAAAATCATTGTTGACACTTACGGCGGACGTGGTGCGCACGGCGGTGGTGCTTTCTCGGGCAAAGACCCCAGCAAAGTGGACCGTAGCGGAGCTTATATGGCTCGATATATAACCAAAAATTTGGTAGCTGCCGGCATAGCCGACGAAATGTTGATTCAAGTATCTTATGCTATTGGAATAGCGCAACCTGTTAGTATTTTTGTCAATACTTTCGGTACCGCAAAAAACAAAATCAATGATCAAGATATTGCCGATAAAATCAAAGATATTTTCGATTTAACACCTGCCGGCATTGAAAAAACTTTAAATTTGCGAGCGCCGATATACAGCGAAACAGCAGCATACGGCCATTTCGGCAGAACTCCGGCAACCAAAATCAAACATTTTGAACGCTACGATTATACGGAAGGACGCATCATTAATCTAAACAAAGAAGTTGAACTTTTTAATTGGGAAAAAACAGATAAAATAAACGAAATAAAACAAGTTTTCGGAATATAAATTAATTGAAAACGGGAGTTGAGATTATGATTCTCCATAACCGCCGTTCATTTGAGAAGGTAAACCATCAAATTTCCCATTCTCTATAAAATTGTTCTAAAAATTCTAACATAAAGCGATGTCGTTCTTCGGCTAATAATTTTCCGGTGGGTGTATTCATTATATCTTTAAGTTTGAGCAGTTTTTCGTAAAAATGATTGATAGTTGTTGTATCGCTTTTTTTGTATGTTTCCTTATCCAAATTTAAATTTGGCTTTAAATTAGGATTGTAAATAAGATTGTTTTTATAACCGCCATACACAAAAGCTCTGGCAATGCCAATAGCACCGATAGCATCTAACCGGTCGGCATCTTGAATAATTTGCAATTCCAAACTTGTAAATTTTTGTCCTTCCAACGAATTTTTATACGAAATATTTTCAATAATTTTAACAATGTGTTCAATTACTTCTTCTGCTATTTGCTGTTTTTGTAAAAAATCACGGGCAATACGAGGTCCTATACTTTCATCTCCGTTATGAAATTTAGCATCGGCAATATCGTGTAATAATGCACCTAACCTGATAACAAATAAATCGCCGCCTTCTTTTTCTGCTATTTTTTTCGATAATTTCAAAACCCTAAGAATATGCCAATAATCGTGTCCTGCTTCAGCATTTTCGAGTTTTTGTTTGACAAATTTTTTGGTGTTTTCTATAATGGTTTTGTTCATATTTTTCATAATATAAATTTACGGTAAAAGTAAAATTTATTTTTTCAAACAATAAGAAATCAGAAGCGTTTTTTAATAAGCATAAACATCCAATATCCAACATCCGACATCGGTCATCGAACATCCGACTATCAAATAACCAAATAACCGATTCATCAAAAGTAAATTTAAAGTAAATTTTTTGAATAAAAGTATAAAATCATTTGAAAAGAAAAATAGTTTTATACCTTTGTGTGTTTAAATAAACGTTGAATCAAAAAATAAGAAAATTATGGCAAAAGAATTTCCTAAATTCATAGGAGACGGTAATGAAGCGGTGGCAAGAGTTGCACACAAGATCAATGAAGTTTGTGCGATATATCCAATTACGCCGTCATCTCCCATGGGCGAACATGCAGACGCGTTAAGTGCCAAAGGAGAAACTAATATTTGGGGCGAGGTGCCTCGTGTTATTGAAATGCAAAGTGAAGGTGGTGCCTCAGGTGCAGTCCATGGTGCTTTACAGGGTGGCGCCTTAACCACTACTTTTACGGCTTCACAAGGTTTGTTGTTGATGATACCGAATATGTATAAAATTGCCGGTGAATTATTGCCGACAGTTTTTCATATTGCTGCGCGAACAGTTGCAACACATGCCTTATCTATCTTTGGCGATCACTCTGACGTCATGGCAACCCGTCAAACCGGATTTGCCATGTTATTCGGTGGTTCCGTTCAAGAAGCTCAAGATATGGCCTTGTTGGCACAAGTAGCTTCATTGCATACCCGTGTTCCTTTCTTAAACGTTTTTGATGGGTTCAGAACTTCTCACGAAATCCAAAAAATTGATGCTATTCCCGATGAAATTTTGAAGGAAATGATTCCGGAAGATAAAGTAATGGAACACAAACTCAGAGCTTTAGACCCTGACAGACCAAAATTAAGAGGTTCTTCTCAAAATCCGGATGTTTTCTTCCAAAACAGAGAGCGTTCTAATCCTTATTATCAAAAAGTTCCGGGTGTTGTAAAAGAAACTTTTGATAAATTTTACAAACTAACCGGTCGTAAATAC
>JALVKK010000150.1 GCA_027033875.1 Flavobacteriales bacterium | reverse complement strand
GCTGCTACCGATATTGAGTTCAAGTTTCCTTTTGGTTTCAAAGAACTCGAAGGTATTCATTCGCGTACCGATTTCGATTTGTCGCAACACGAAAAACATTCGGGTAAAAAAATGCAATATTTCGACCCTGAAATCAATGAACGTTATACGCCTTACGTGATTGAAACTTCAATCGGATTAGACCGTATGTTTTTAGCTGTATTTTCCGCATCACTGCAAGATGAAATTTTACCGGACGGCTCCACCCGGGTTGTCATGAAAATTCCTGCTATTCTAGCCCCGACCAAAGTCGCAGTCTTACCCCTGCTCAAAAAAGACGGTCTGCCCGAAATCGCCAAACAAATCATCGACGATTTGAAATGGGATTTTAAAGTGCAATACGACGAAAAAGACGCTATAGGACGTCGTTACCGTCGTCAAGATGCTGTCGGAACACCTTACTGCATTACGGTTGATCACCAAACAAAAGATGATAATACCGTTACCCTGCGCGATAGAGATACTATGGAACAAATTCGTATCCCCATAGCCGAACTACGCCAACATATAGCGGGTAAATTTGATTTGCGCAATTGGTTAAAATTATAATCTGTTGGAAAACTACCAACAAACAGCAAAATGAATTTATGATTAAAAAAAATACATTAATCCAGCAACAACAACCATACAACCAACAAATTAACGACTGTCTTTTGCGTAAAAAAAATATTACTTTAGTAATAAAGCGTGAAGATCTCTTGCACGAACACGTTTCGGGTAACAAATTTAGAAAACTTTATTACAATATCATAGAAGCTCGCAAAAAAAGTTACGATACCTTATTGACTTTTGGCGGTGCTTTTAGTAATCATATAGCCGCAACGGCAGCTGCCGGAAAAGAATTAGACATTAAAACCATAGGTGTTATTCGTGGCGATGAACTCGGCAATAATCTAAAACAAACATTAACCGAAAACCCTACACTTCGCTTTGCCGTTTTGCAAGGTATGCGTTTGCACTTTGTGAGTCGTAAAGTATATCGACATAAAACGGAACCGGATTTTATTGCCAATCTTTCTCAATTGTTCGGTAAATTTTATTTGGTACCCGAAGGCGGCACCAATAAATTGGCAGTTAAAGGAACAGAAGAGATTCTTACACGGGAAGATGATGAGTTTGATTATATCTGCTCTGCCGTAGGAACCGGAGGAACCATTGCCGGTTTGATTAACACGGCAAAACCGCATCAAAAAGTATTGGGTTTTCCGGCCTTAAAAGAAAATTTTTTGCATAACGATATAGCCAAATATACACATTCGGATAATTGGGAATTGATCCGTGATTACAATTTCGGAGGTTTTGGAAAAATCAATAAAGATTTAGTAGAATTTATCAATATGGTTTTTACTTTGCACGATTTACCGCTCGATCCGGTTTATACCGGCAAAATGATGTACGGGATAATTGATTTGATTAAGAAAGATTATTTTCCTAAGGGCAGTAAAATATTGGCTATACATACCGGTGGTTTGCAAGGAAAAGCCGGAATGAATATTCGATTAAAAAAGAAAGGCTTGCCGTTGTTGGTAGAGTAATAAAAAAGTCCGACGTAAAAATACGCCGGACATTTTTTGTCAACAAAATTTATTTATATTTTATTCGTTAGATTGGATATCTTCTTTTACAATGATAAACTCCGAACGTCTGTTGAGTTGATGTTGTTCCTTGGTACATTTGGTACAATTAACAGCCGGCTCACTTTCACCTTTACCTTCTGCTGTTAATCTCGATGCATCAATACCTCTTGAAACAATGTATTCCATAGTTGATTTAGCACGTTTTTCAGACAATTTTTGATTATATGCATCCGTGCCTCTGATATCGGTATGCGAAACGATATGGATTTTTAAATCGTCGTATTTTTTCATTGCTTCCACAACTTTATCCAACTCGAAAGCAGCATCACGACGGATATTCCATTTGTCAAAATCAAAATAAATTGTATTGATATCCAACTCTCTGGGTGTAATGATTTTTTCGATAGGATTTAAGGCAATATTTACATCGACTTCTTCATCATCGGTAGCACCGACACTTACTTTATTGTTTTCATATTCCTCTGCTCTGGCTTCCACAACAACATCTTTGTTGCATTCGATTAAGAAATCCGCATGACCTTCATCATCAGTCAATTTAGTCTTGATAGGATTGCCTTCTTTATCGGTCAGAGTTACCGATGCTTGCGGTATAACTTTACCGGTTTTTGCATCAACAACGGTAGTAGAGATAAGCACATCGCATATCGGTTTTATATTTTTGATTGAATAGATATTATCATCGCCGAGTCTGGCAGCATCTCTGTTACTTGAAATAAAACCGTCTTTGGTATCGTCATCGATATAAATAGCAAAATCATCTTTTCCGCTATTTAAAGGAACACCTAGATTTCTGGGTCTTGAAAATTTACCATCCACGTTTCTGCAAGCAAAAACGTCGAGACCACCGAGACCAAGATGCCCGTCAGAAGAAAAATACAAATCACCTTTTTTACTTATAAACGGGAAATTTTCACGTCCTTCTGTATTGATATTAGGTCCTAAATTAACCGGATTACCAAAGTTGTTACGACCTCTTTTAATTTCAACGACATATAAATCCGATAGTCCCAATCCACCGGGCATATCAGATGAAAAATATAATTTTTTACCGTCCGGACTGATAGCAGGGTGACTTACCGAATAGTTATCGTTATTAAACGGTAATTCGCGAATATCCGTCCATTCACCATTGATTAATTTGGCAGAGAATAATTTCAAACGACTGATACCGGTTGTGTCTGTTTTATAGGTTTTTCCGGCATAGTTATCTCTGGTAAAATACATCGTTTTTCCATCTGGAGAAATACAAAAAGCTCCGTCGTGATACTTAGTATTGACATCACCGGGCAGTTTTTCAATATTGCTGACGGTTCCATCGGTAAAATCTGCTTGATAAATGTCTAAGAACGGTTGTCTGTCCCATTCATAAGTTTTGCCTTTGGTATCACGCGCAGATGTAAAGTACAGTTTGCCTTTGAAAATTTTTGCATCAAAATCGGCGTATTCGGTATTGATATTCGGTAATTCATTCACAACGAATTTATCTTTATCGCGTTCTAAAATTCGAGGCAAATAATTAGGAGTTTCTCTAAATTTTATGGCACGGTGATCTGCCGGTTTCATTTTAGCAAATTTTTTCATCCACGGTGTGCTTTCATCGTATTTACCGTTGGCTTTCAACATTTGAGCATACCTGTAAAAAACTTCCGGATCTTCGGATTTGTCTGCTAAAATTGCATAATATTTTTCGGCATTTTTAGTATCAAAAATTTGGTAGTAGGCATCGGCAATGTTTTGATAAACATGATCATCCACATCGCCGTTGGCTATTGCTTTTTCATAGGTTTCCGTTGCTTTTACATATTGCAAACGACTGTAATATTTATCCGCTTTTTTAACAAGAGTACTTTGTGCCAAAACGGCATTTAGTCCAAAAGTTAAAGAAATAATAAGTATATATAATTTTTTCATAGTCATAATTTTTAGAAGTATCTGGGTGATAACATAACTTTTTTGCCGTACGACCAGTCATAGTTTAAGAAAAACTCGTGGGATATCGGACTGTAAACGGAAATATCCGATACGTGAACATCATAAGCGTAACCTAAGCGTAAGCTGTCAAAGAATCGAATATTAAATAGGAAATTCACAGAATCGCCCATTCGATATGATGTTCCGAACTCAAATCTGTTAAAGAACAAAAAGTTCAAATTTAAATCGGCTTGTATGGCTTGACTGATATTGTTATACAAGAGAAAATGCGGTTTTAACTTAAAACTTTTGCCAAATGTGAATACATAACCACCCGCTACAAATAAATGTGCTTCGTCTTTGGCTTCATATCCGTCGCCACCATTGAATTTGCCGGGTAAGAAATTTGGAGCAGATATAGACAGATAATAATTGTCACCATAATAAAACAAACCGGCTCCAAGATTTAACCTGCTATCACTCAGCGAATTGGTTAAAACAGGATCGTTGGGATGAACGATATAATAATCATTACTTACATTAAATAAATTAATACCTGCTTTTAGTCCGAAAGCCAAATGTGATTTTTTGAAATGTAAGGTGTGAGAATAATCGGCTGTTATCAAACTTTGTTTGACCGGTCCGGATTGGTCACTGATAAATGATAAACCGGCACCGTTGGTTAAATTAAACGCGCCATGTATATTTGCGGTTAAAGTTTTGGGATTATCCGGAGCATTATACCATTGATTGCGATATAAGGTTCCGAAAGAAATAACTTCAGGTCCTCTTGAACCGGCATAAGCGGGATTCAAAATATTCATATTATACATGTATTGTGTATAATGCGGCAACTGTTGTGCTTGGATTGTTCCTAACGAAAGGAAAATAAATCCGGTAATACTTAATATTATATTTTTCATAGTCAAAAAGTTTTTATCTTGTTACATATAACCATCCGGCTAATTTTTTTCCGTCTTTGAGTTTGATAACATAAAAATATGTCGCAGACGGCAAATCTTTACCATTGTTATTTTTACCGACAAATTCATTGATGTAATTAGCTTTATCATAAACCAATACACCTCGACGGTCAAAAATCTCCACTTTGTCAATACCGGGGTTTTCAGCTAAAAAATCTAAAAACCATTGGTCATTACTGCCATCTCCGTTAGGTGAAATAGCTTGCGGTATTTCACATTGAGATTGTGAAGTAACTACAACATCTATACTGGAAGTACAAATACCGTCAAGCAAAATATTAACCGTATAAGTGCCGGAGGCACCAACTGAATATGTCGGACCTGAAACTAAATCATTTCCGCTCTGATCAACCCATTCATAAGAAATACTGTTATAATCGGAAACATTTTGAACGGTTGCATCCAATGTTTTTGTCTCATTTTGACAAATCACTAGCGTTTGTGGTAAATTTACATCCGGTTCAGGCAACTTGGTAACCGTTACATCATCTGTTTCCGTAAAAGTGTTTCCATGACAATCTTCAAAAGTTACTTCAACCGTATATGTTGTGGTATCGTTAAAGGGTATGGTAACATCAGCTCCGGTTCCGACAAGGTTATTGTTGGCATCATACCAATTGTAGGTAGCATTTGGATCAGGAATAAACTTATATGCCTCCGGAACTACAATATCCCAAACGCCTGTGTTTCTGTTAGCTAATGTCGAACTGGTAGCATCACTCGGATAATTACCGCAAGTATCCGGCGATAACTCTTCATTTTGAATTCCTATTACAGCTAAACCGTCATTCCAAGTTGAACAAACCGGTTTTTGCCTTACATGAACTTCTATTGAATTATCACTTTCATTCATGACAATCTCTTGACTAGCCAGCAAATCATTACAACTAAAAAGAGGAATATCATTATAAATTATCACAAATTTACGGTTTGGAGCCGTCCCAACCGTCATATATTTAATTTCCTCTGTTGAATAAGGAACACTGATATCTATATCATAATATGCCCCCATAATAGAACCATAAGATATACCGGAATCCCAATAAGGTAAAGTTTCGTTAGGAATTAATTCAGAAGTATCAATTGTCCAAGAGTCATATTGGGTAGCAATACCGGGATCAAAAACAATATCTCCGTTTGAACCTACCACAATTTGATTATAGACATTTCCATAAAAATTGAACGGAAACGGTAAATTTATCGCATTACTGTACCTATCATCAATTCGTAATGGAATTGTTGTGCCGTAATCCGTAATCATTACATCTTGTGCCGTAGAATCAATTGGAATCCAATTAAACGGAATCGCTTCAACTCGATAACGTCCCGTATAAACATCACTGTATTCTGCATGTAATGTAACTTCTGTTTCACCGTTACAGAGAGTTTGATCCGGACCGGCATTAACATGTTGCGCCCTTATATTTATCGTTGAGAAAATAAATAGTAGCGCTAACATTATTAAGTAATTGTTTCTTTTCATAACTTTGTTATTTTAATAATCAATGCCAAAAATAAAAAAAATTTTGTGAAATATCTGCATAAAATGATTTTATTTATCAATAAATAGAAAAATGATTGAAATAAAAGAAAATTTTTACGAAAAAGTAATTTTAACGGGTATCATCAATCAGTATCAATCAGCCGAAAAAACAAAAGAATATTTAAAAGAATTGGAATTTTTGGCTGAAACTGCCGGCGGAACTGTTTTGGGTTCTTTTGTACAAAAACTAAACAA
The DNA here is from genome assembly GCA_027033875.1 of Flavobacteriales bacterium. GTDB lineage: Bacteria > Bacteroidota > Bacteroidia > Flavobacteriales > Flavobacteriaceae > WGBX01. The sequence continues at coordinate 5,670 of JALVKK010000150.1, read as the reverse complement.
ACCGAATCCTAAAACTTTTTTAGGTACCGGTAAATTGCAAGAAATTAAAACTTTTATTGATGAAAACGATATTGATAGCGTCATTTTTGACGACGAACTATCACCTGCCCAGCAAAAAAATCTGGAAAAATATTTGCGAGTCAAAATTATAGACCGTACCCGTTTAATCTTGGATATTTTTGCCCAACGAGCGCAAACTTCTTATGCCCGAACACAAGTGGAACTGGCGCAATACGAATATTTATTGCCACGCCTTACCGGTATGTGGACTCACTTGGAACGTCAACGTGGTGGTATAGGTATGCGCGGTCCCGGTGAAACGGAAATAGAGACCGACCGGCGTATTATTCGTGATAAAATTGCGCTACTCAAAAAGAAACTCAAAGCCATTGACAAACAAATGGCAACCCAACGCGGTAATCGCGGCAAAATGGTGAGAGTAGCTCTGGTAGGTTATACCAATGTCGGAAAAAGTACTTTGATGAATTTGTTGAGTAAATCCGAAGTTTTTGCCGAAAACAAATTATTTGCCACTTTGGATACTACCGTAAGAAAAATTGTCGTACATAATATCCCGTTTTTGCTGACAGATACAGTCGGATTCATTCGCAAATTGCCGACTCAACTCATCGAATCTTTTAAATCTACCCTCAATGAAGTTACGGAATCTGATTTGCTGCTTCATATAGTCGATATTTCTCATCCGAATTTTGAAGAACATATACAAACCGTACGTCAAATTTTATCGGAAATTAAAGCCTCTAACAAACCTGCCGTGATTATATTTAACAAAATAGATCTGCTACCCCAAACACCTGAAAACAATATTCAAATATTGCAAAAAACTTGGTTGACTAAAACCGACAAACCGGTAGTGTTTATATCGGCAATGCAAAAAATTAATATTGATGCCCTAAAATATACATTATATAATGAAGTACGAAAAATTCATATCAAACGTTTTCCCTATAATGATTTCTTATATCCCGATATAACACCTGACCCCTGATCCTACAATTGTTTAAATGTAAATAAAACAACTATATATCGGGAATTGAAAAGAAACGCAAGAAAGCGAGGTTCTTATGACCCGTAATTTGCTCATCAATTAGCAACAGAAAGAAAAGAAAGATTTGCTGCTAATAGAAAGTTTACTCAATCTGTAAAAAAACGTGTGATAGATTATTTGACTAATGAATAATGGTCGCCGGAGCAAATAATAAAGGCGCAATACTTGTGCTAGTAGAAAGAAAAACAGGGTTCTTTTTTTCAGAATATTTACCTTATGGCAAAAATGCTAAAAAGATAGCAGAAGCGATTATAAACATATAGGTACTACCTCACCAAATTTTCTTTTGCATATTCACAATAATCAACGTTATACGCTTATGCAATTTACGAATCGGAATAGCAGTACCGGTTTTTTCAAAGGTGTAAGAATCGGTATTGATTCTAATAACACCCGGATATTTAGATTCAAACACAACTTCAAACAATATTAGGGTTGCCAGTTTTGGAGCAATTGGAGATAAATTACATGTAAATATAAAAGATGGAAATGGAAATTTTGTAGATAATCCGTTTCATTTTATTGTATATAAACTTTAGATATTGACAGGTTTTTGATAAACCGAGACTATTTCAATTCTTCAATATTAAAACTCTGATCAACCTCCCAATTGGCACGTATTTCAATATTTTTGCCGGCATCTATGCTTTGTTCGGGTTGGATATGTCGCAGATAATTGCCGGTATCCCAATGGTTATTTTGGTTGGCATCAACAATAATACGCACAGTATAAGTTGCCGGCATCAGATATTCTATGACAAAATCATTGCCGGTTTGGGTTGGGGTTTTATATACGACCTTTTTATTTTTTATCAGTTCAACAAACAATGGTTTTTGATGTTCATTGTTTAGATGTAGAATCAATTTTCCAAAAGCATCTTTTTTAGGCACTTTAAAATTCGTTCGCAACGTATCTTTATTAACTTGTCCTGTAAATCCGGTAAGAGTTTCGGGTAAAAGCATCAAATGATATATTTTGCCGAATTTTTTATCAAATTCTAAATTAAATTGTCTTTTTTTTATTTGTTGAAAACTAAAAGCAACCTCGACACTGTCGGCTAAAAGTTGCACTTTGCTGCTATCTGCTTTATCGAGTGGCATATTAGCGACTAAAATGACCGAATCTAATGGATTGAGACGGCTGTTGTGGACAAATTTTACTTGCAATGAATCTTTTGCATCTATACGCTTGCGGTAAAATTGTTTTGTACGTTTTTTTGAGATGGGGATTTCCAACCGGATACTGTCTTGTTTTGTTTGATACCATAAATGCCATTCATCTTTATCTATAAAACTTAATCGGCGTATTAAGGGGGTTTTGACAGTTACTTTCAAACTATCCGCAGAGCCTTTAAACTTAATTGAAACATGATTGGCAGACTGTTGTTCAATGTTTTCAATGCTAAAAGCGGGCAACTCTTGAAACAAATTCAGAGTAACCAAACTATCTCCGGGAATATTTATTATTTGATTGACATACCCGATACTTTCACTGCCTTGTTGATATTTATAATCTCTGTTATCGTCAGCCAACGCGATTATCCGGTAATTGCCTGTTTTTAGAAAATCAAATTCAAAATTACCGTTTTGGTCAGCTACGGCAACATAATAAGGTTTCTCAGCAAACACGATTGAATCACTAAACTTTTCCGCTTCATACAAACCCAACAAAATTGTCTTGGGTTTATCGTCAAAATGTATAAGATTCACCTTTCCTCTCAGCGATAAACTGTCAATAACCTGACCGGTAGAAAAAACCAATTTTAGATTTTTTAATTTATTATTTTCATTATAGTCCGCTATACTTTCGCCAAAATTGATTTGATAAGTCGTATTAGATTTTAGGCTATCTTGAAATTTGATTTTAAAGCGTTTTGAAGCAATACCACTCGGAACAATTACCGGTAAATTATTGACCGGTGGCGAAATTAATAAGTTTTTCATTACATCACGAATGGTAACATATTCGTCAAACGCCAAAATTATTTCTTGTCCATTAAAGTTACGCATTCCGTTTTTTGGTACACTTTGTAACAGTTTGGGAGGTGTTACATCTTTATTGCCACCCGTCGGTCTGCCGACTCTGGCGCAAGCACTAAGCAAAACCGGAATGATAAAGAACCGGAGAAATTTCATTGAACAGTAGTTTGCTTTATGTTTATGCATACAAATATATAACAATAATAACGATATTTAGGAATTTAACAATTTTTGGGTTTGGTTGGATTTGTTTCATTTTATTTCTACAAACACAAGCCGACTACAACAAATGTCCCAAATTTTTAATCTCTGCAATTCCGTTCATCTCTATGGCGTAATTTTTCGGATTTATTTTGTTGTGTTTGGACATAAAGACACGCTCAAAACCGAGTTTGGCGGCTTCGGAAAGGCGTTGCTCTATACGGGTTACGGGACGCACTTCTCCGGTCAGTCCCAGCTCGCCAATAAATGCCCATTGGGCAGAAATAGTTACGTCATTATTAGAGGATAATATGGCTGCTGCTACTGCTAAATCAATAGCGGGGTCGTCAATACGGATACCACCTGTAATATTTAAGAAAACATCTTTACCGGACAGTTTAATTCCCATACGTTTTTCCAACACCGCCAATATCATGTGCAAGCGTTTGATATCATAGCCGGTGGTAGTGCGTTGCGGGGTACCGTAAACAGCAGGACTAACTAATGCTTGTACTTCAACCAAAAGTGGACGAATACCTTCCATAGCCACGGCAATGGCGGTACCGCTTAGAGCGGGGTCGTGTGAGGTTAGCAGGAGTTTAGACGGATTTTTTATCTCTCGCAGACCTTTGGCGTACATTTCAAAAATACCTATTTCGTGTGTAGCCCCAAAACGGTTTTTTTGTGCCCTGAGTAAACGGAACAAATGGTTACGATCGCCTTCAAATTGCAAAACCGTATCGACCATGTGTTCTAAAATTTTAGGTCCGGCTATCTGTCCTTCTTTATTGATATGCCCGATGATAAAAACAGGCGTATTGGTCTGCTTGGCATATTTGATAATCTCACTTGCCGATTCGCGTATTTGCGATATACTGCCGGCTGAAGATTCTATCAAATCGGTATGCAGAGTTTGAATAGAGTCTATAATAATTATTTCGGGCTGTTCGTCATACAAAGTATGCAAAATTTTTTGCACGTTGGTTTCAAACAACAAAGTCATTTGTCCGGAATTAATCCCGATACGGTCGGCACGCATGCGTATTTGCTTGGGGCTTTCTTCGCCTGAAATATAAAGCGTTTTAAATGGTAATCCCAAAGCCACTTGTAACATCAAAGTAGATTTACCAATACCGGGTTCGCCCCCCAGCAAAATAACACTCCCCGGCACCAATCCGCCACCCAATACCCGATCGAGTTCTTCATTTTGCGTAGCAATACGGTATTCAGCGGTAGTATCTATTTCCGACAATTTTACCGGTTTATTTTGTCCGGGTTTAACACCTGATTTGGCTTCTTTTTTTGATACCACTTCTTCTACAATCGTATTCCATTGTTTGCAAGTTGTGCATTGTCCCATCCATTTGGAATATTGTGTGCCACAGTTTTGACAATAATATGTAGTTTTCATTTTCATATTTGAAATGGTGTTTTTTGCTTTGGTAAAATTATGGTTTTTTGTTTAATTACAAAGGTGTCGCACCTACGGCGCTCAATATTTGTAAAAAACAATTCAATTAAAAAAAATATTTTTTTTGTTTGCATTTTATAGAAATCGTTTTATATTTGCACTCGCAAACGAGAAATATTCCTCCATAGCTCAGTTGGTTAGAGCACCTGACTGTTAATCAGGGTGTCGCTGGTTCAAGTCCAGCTGGAGGAGCAAAAATAACAAAGACCGGTCTTTTTTGATCGGTTTTTTTTATGTAAATTTGTTTTTTCATTATAGAGGCACTGTTGATAATTTTTTCGGCATTAGGTAAACTCAAAAGCCGGTTATTGCAGCTGTGTATTGTATAAAACGGGAACTAAATCCTCTTCAAACGGTACCCGAATCAAATCACCAATTATCATTATCTTTGCAAATATGAAAACAAATTTTATTAAAGGAATTTTTGTCGGACTTTTAATACCGGTTGCGGGATTTTGGTTTTATTGCAAACTGGTTTTAAAGTCGGAAGTGGATGTTGCTTATAAAGAATTGCTTGCCGGAAATTTATTGACACAAGTCATTGCCATAGCAGTTTTATCCAATATTTTACCTTTGTTCGTTTATAACAAGAGAGGTGAAACTGAAAAGTTAAGAGGTGTTGTCGCGGCATCTATTTTATATGCTTTTGTTATTTCGGTTTTATTTTTCTTTGATATATAAGTTTTAATGTGAAACTGATATAATATACAGATGAAACGAACATGAATTTTTTTAATCATAAAATACACACAAGGATATGATTAAAATAAATTCATGAGAGTTCCTGAATGTATTATAAATTTTTATTATTTTTTTTGTAAAATAAAAATTTTAAACAGATGAAACCGACATGATTAAAATAATTATTAAACACACAAGGAAATGATTATTTTAATCATCAAAGGTTACATCTGACCATAATGTTAAAATAAAAAATAAACAGATGAAA
>JALVKK010000149.1 GCA_027033875.1 Flavobacteriales bacterium | reverse complement strand
TAACCATATAACCAATAACAATATGGCAACAAAAAGTTCAAAAATCGACAGACGGCAATTTTTAAAAGCAAGTATTTCGGCAGTAGTGTCGTTGGCAGTTGTAGGAAGCGCCGCATATTATTTTAAAGCTAAGGAAACCTTAAAGTCAAAAGGTCTTTTGCGTCCGCCGGGTTCAAGAGCGGAAGATGATTTTTTATTTTCTTGTATCAAGTGCGGCTTGTGTGTACAGATTTGTCCGGTTCATGCCATAAAATTGGCAGATTGGAACGACGGATTAGCTTACGGTACACCTTTTATTGACCCGAATGTGCAAGCCTGTGATTTTTCGTGTGATGCCATTCAGTGTGCCGAAACTTGTCCTACGGCAGCTATAGATTTTCAAATCTTTAAACATGCCGGTAATGAAGCTGTAGCACCGTTGTATAAAAAATATCCGGACGGCAGATTTCCTAAGAGTATAAATCCGTTTGAAGTACAAATTACAGCTATGAGAAGTGCCGATAAAATCGGTTTGGCTGAAATCCCCGAACCTAAACAATGTTTGGCTTATCACGGTCACGGTTATAAAGGGACATTGGGACACGGTAATAGCGGAGAATTGCGTCCGCCCGGAAAAACAGAACGAATCAAAATTGAAGAAACGCAAGTCAACAAAGAAATTTGTGATTTATGTGTAGAATACTGTCCCTTAGGAAATGAAGCTATTGTGCTGGACAAGATTGAAGAGGGTAAATTTTTACCTAAGGTAAAAGACGGTTGTGTCGGTTGTGGTGTTTGTCAAATGGTTTGCCCGACCAATCCGGTGGCGATAGTTGTGAAACCTGTGGATAAAAAACCGCAGTTTAATGTTTAATCTTAAAACTTTGAATTATGTCATTTTTATACGATTGGATAACCGGAGATAAAAAAAGAAAAACCTTACCTGCCAAAGATAGATCACAATTGCCTTTTGCCCGCTTGGGCTTTACTTTTAAAGAATGGCACGATAGTCATGAAAATAAACACAAATGGCGTAACCGTCGTTGGGCGTTTTTGATTTTTATCAATGTATTGTTTATTGTTTCATTTGCGCTCGACCTATCTCTTTTAGAAGGTTCGTTAAGTGGTTCGCGTTTAATCGGCATTTATTTAATGGACCCTTATAACTCGGCACAAGAATTGGTCATCAGTTCCCGTTTGGGCTTTATGGCTTTGTTGACGACTAATTTTTGGATAGGTTTCTTTGTAATTCTGACTTTTTATTGGTTACTGGGCGGACGGGCTTTCTGTTCATGGGTTTGTCCTTATCATTTCCTTGCAGAAATGGGAGAAAAAGTCAGAACTTATTTTATCAAAAAGAAAAAAATCAGAGATAAAACTTATGATATTACCGTAAAATATGTGTTTTGGGTAGGATTTTTATTATTGGCATTTTTGACCAAAGAGTTGGTGTTTGAAAATCTTAATCCCGTAGGTATTTTTTCACGCGCATTGATTTACGGACCCGGCTTGGCGTTGATTTGGGTAGTTGCCATTTTACTCTTTGAAGTGTTTGGTGTTAAGCGTTTTTGGTGCCGTTATGTTTGTCCTATCGGAACAACTTATAGTTTTATTGGTGACATTTCACCTATCGGGGTAAAATTTGATTTGGATAAATGCGGTTATTGTACCGATTGTCAAGATGTTTGTTTGGTACCGCACGAATTATGGTTCGTCAAAAAAGGCGCTGCTACCCGTGAAGTGCATTTTACCGGTGGTGATTGTACCAAATGCGGTTTGTGTATAGATGTTTGTTATGGTGAGGCCTTATCATTTGGTTTTAAAGCACCTAGTTACGTTTTAGGTAAAGTTGAAGAGAAAGTAGAATTGCATCCGATGGAAGTTCCGGACAAAGAGACTGATAAAAAGCAGGGAAAATAGAATATGGAAAAAGCATTAATTGATATAAAAAATTTATCAAAAACTTTTAATAAAGTTCAGGTAATCAAAAATTTGAGCGTACGGTTCAATGCCGGTGACCGCATTGCGCTTATCGGGCAAAACGGTGCCGGAAAAACCACGCTGATTCGTTGTGTCTTAGGACTTTATACTTACGAAGGATTTTTGAGTGTTTTGGGTAAAAATTCGAGAACGCAACGCGAAGAAATTTTGCAAGAAGTTGGGTTTGTACCACAGTTACCGCCACCGTTAAAAATGACGGTAGCCGAAATCATGGAGTTTTTTGCCATTATTACCAAAACCGATAAAGAAAAGTTTGTTAAAATAGCCAATGATTTGAAATTGGATGTCGAAAAACATTTAAACAAACCTTTTTTGAAATTATCCGGTGGTATGAAGCAAAAATTGTTGGTGTCTTTGGCCTTGGCACGTAATCCTAAAATTTTGTTGATGGACGAGCCGTCAGCCAATTTGGACCCTGAAGCACGTGAAATTTTATTCAAATATTTGAAAGCATTACCTGAAGAAACTTTGATGATTTTAAGTAGCCACAGGGTAGATGAAATTGAAGATTTGGTCAACCGGTTGATAGAAATGGATTTGGGCAAAATAGTTGTAGATAAATCCTTGTAAAGACGCATGGTCGTGCGTCTCGATAGCAAGTAAAGACGCACGGTCGTGCGTCTCAACATAAAAAAATAATAATCATGAAAAAATTAGCATTAATAACCGTTTTATTCTTGACAGTTTTATCAAGTTGCAACAGCAAAGTGGATTTCAGTCCGCGACAAATAAATTACGACCGCGATGTATGTTATGTTTGCAAAATGGGTTTAGCCGACCCGAAATATGATGTACAAGCTATCAATGAGCGAGGAGAAGTTCGTTGGTATGACGATATAGGCTGTTTGGCTGAAGATTTGCGCGATGGCGATTTTGATAAATGGAAAGGCGCACAATATAAAATCTGGATTGGCGATGCCGAAACAGGTAAATGGATAGATGCCGAAACCGCATGGTATCGTTTTGGTGACCGTACGCCAATGGGATACGGTTACGGGGCTTTAAAGCAAAAAACCGATGAAGCCAAGTATGATTTTAAAACGACTATTCAACGCATTGACGAAGGAAAAACCAAAAGGGCGGAATTTTTAAAACAAAAGAAAATGTCGGTCAGCGGCAAAGACGGTGAAGTAGGCGGTATGAAATGCGCATCGGGCAAATGCGGTGGTGGAAAATGCGGTGGAAATAAATAAAACAAACTAAAAAAACTATGAATGTAACTTTATTACAAGTTTTAAAATCGGATATCAAACAAAATTTACGTTCCAAGTCCTTTTGGATTTACAGTTTGCTGTTAGGTGGTTTTGTAGCGGTGATGTTTGCAACCGGCATAACCGAGTCGCAAGTAGTCGGGTTTGTCGGATTGAGCCGGTTGATGATCACCTTTATGCAAGTCAGTATGGTGATTTTGCCCATTTATGTCCTGATTTCAACCGTGCGATCTGTTGTCGGCGATAAGGAAAACGGTGTTTTGGAATATTATTTATCCTTGCCCATTTCTTATAAAAGTTATTATTGGGGCAAATTCTTGAGTCGTTTTTTTGTGATTTACGTACCTGTATTTATTGCATTTTTAGGAGCAGCAATATGGGGTTTAATCGTTAATCTGGATGTTCCGTGGGATTTATTTGTGTTATATAGCGGTTTGTTGGCGGTGATGGTTTTTTTCTTTCTCGGTTTAAGTATGTTTCTATCAACAGTTTCCAAGTCGCAAGAAATGGCCTTGAGTACGGCTTTTATCATCTGGTTGTTTTTGGTTGCTTTTATGGATATTTTGTTGATAGGCATGATGCTCAAGATGCGTATCAATCCCGATGCGGTGATCATCACCGGTTTATTTAATCCGTTGCAGGTATTTCGAACGGGAAGTTTAATTTTGTTTGACCCGAAACTAACGGTAATGGGTCCTGTATCATATTATATACTCGATACCGTTAGTAGAACGATGTTTATTATATTTTCGTTGGCGTATCCTTTTATTCTCGGTATGTTATTTTCGATATTCGGATGTAGATATTTTAAAAAGCATGATGTAGTCTAGACGAGCGAAGCTCGTCTAGAAGTGGAAAGTGCCTAGTACCTAGTAGAAAGTGCGAGTGAATTGATAATTGAAAATGGAGAATGGAAAATGAGATTTCTCACTACGTTCGAAATTACAGGCAACTCAATTAACCAAATAACCAATAAAGTAGAAAGTGGAAAGCGACAAAGTGCGAAGTGCGACATCGGATACCGACAATAGTCGGTACAGGCTATCCGACATCGGACATCCGACATCAAAT
>JALVKK010000148.1 GCA_027033875.1 Flavobacteriales bacterium | reverse complement strand
TGAGATTTTACATAATTATTATTGTCAAAATCCGTAGTGGACAAAATACTGATTAAAGCTATTTGGTTAAAATAATCATAAGTATCGGCAATAGTATCTTGAGTTATTTTTTTCTTAACCAAAGCAGGTAAAAACAAGTGAAACAGCATACCTGCAATAACAAAAGTATCTGTGTCTTTTATTTTGTAATTTGTAGCGATGTATTTGATTAATGATAAGGCGTTACTTTTTTGTTTCAATAAGTCCTTCCAAGCATCAATGGCTGTTTGTCCGTTTTTTAAATTGAAAATATTATTAATAGCCTCTTTGTGTTTTTGCCACTCAACCTCTTTCCGTAAATCACGTAGGTTTAAATCGATGTAGAGTTTTACAAAATTTTGAATGGTTTTGCGAGCATATTTTATTTTGGTATGATTGGTGTTTAAGCCCAAAATCGACATCAAAGTTTGATTGGGAGTCGCATTGTTTTGCTCGGCCTGTTTGATGAAGTCAAAATAATTTTCCGGCACTTTGGATAAATGATTTAAAATACTGTTAATCAACGGTAAATCGTGTTTGTCAGCAGGCATTTTTGCCAAAGAAAAAAAGATGTTTTCTTCGTAAGAATTTTGAGCCAAATCCGTTACTTTTTTGCCATGCAATTCGGCGATATGGGTTTTGGGGTCCATAGTGGAAGCACCGGAGGCATTGCGCATATTTTGATGTAAAAAGACGGCACCAAGTGCTTTATTAACTCGTTCAATTTCTTCATCGTAAGGCGATAATGCTTTGACGATAGGTTGTTGCAAATTATCAGGTAGTTGCCAATCAAAATCATTACCAAACCAAGCTTTAAGTTCCAAATTACCTATAGGCTCAAAGTCCGGCTGCATTTGCCTTTTGTCAAAGGCGGCTTTCATAGCCAAAGGAATTTGTTGAATGGAATTGACAATAGCACCTTTATTACTGACGGTATCCGGATTTTCGGGGTTAAAAGCTTCAACGCCGAAATACTCTTTAAACCATTGTTCTTTGCTGGCGGCATCGTCATTGCTACCGGCAAGGGCGCCGGCATGTCCTACGGCTCTTGACAGTTTGGCTTTCCAATGTCCCGTTACACAAGCGATAATAGGTTTTTTAAAATGAAATTTTCCGGCTTGTATCATATCCAAAGCAATTTTTTCATAAAAACCGCCCGGTTCAATATACAATACGACTGCTTTGGTACGTTCGTCATTTTGGGCGGCGTATAAAAATTCCGCGACCGGATATTGAATAATGGTGTCTTTACCGGAACTGACCAGTGTTGTAACCCCGAAACCTTGCGTCTTGAGATATTCGGTAATGGTCGTACTGAAATTACCGGAATTACTATGTATGGCAACAGAGCCTTTAACCAATAATTCTTCGGGATTATCACCACCGAGTCCACCACCGATACGGACGTGATTCCAAGCATCTGCGACACCGAGAGAATTGGCGCCGAATACCGCAACATTGTTGGTTTGAGCGATGGCTCGTATTTGCACTTGGTCTTTTACGCTCAATTTTTCGGTAACGATGACGATTTTTTCCAGTTTTTTATTATAATGAAGCAATTCGGCAACAGCGTGATATACAGCCGTAGGCGGTAAGTAAATCACGCCTACATTGAAATCGTGTTTTTCAACGGCATCAGCCAAACGACTGTAAACGGGAATATCACCAACAGGTGTTTTCATTACACCCGGACGTCCGTATTGTACACCGGCAACGACATTGCCACCACTGTAAACATGTGAAACGGGTGTTACTTTACGGCTTTCGTTTCCTAAGATATTCATGACGAGCACTTTGTCGTCTTTTGAGGCAATTTGCATCAAGTCGGTAATACCGACATAACTATTGAAAGGTTGGCATTTATTGATGGGCATGAGATTGGTTTTTAGATTTATTTTGTATCATCCAATTATCCATATCGACAGCATATTGAATCACTTCAATCATAGAACTGTCATAACCGAAAAATTTATAAGGAATTTCCAAAGATTCCAAAATATCTCTGGCGTAGGCAAATCCTTTGATCAGATTGGGACCGCCGCGTCCGGTTACTACATATAAATCTTTTTTAGGATGAGTTTTGTAATAATCACGCAAAGCATCGAACATGGCTTTGTAGGTTACAAAAATATCGGTATTGTTGGCTTTCCCGCCAATGATTAGCAAAACATTGCTTTGTTCGAGCCAGTAATTATAGACGATACGGGCGATGTGATACATTTTTTCGTAAGGCGGATTACCACCAAAATCACTTGATATGGTTGTTTTCTCAGATAGTATTTCAGTAGCGGCACTATTGGCACCACCACCAAACATAAACGAGGTAATGGTACCTTCCGGATTGATAACCGCTACATCACTTTGACCTTGATAGGTACGTAATTGATTGACTTCAATTTCAAATTCCGACAAATTGGTTTCAAAAATTTCTGCCGGAAGATTGAGTCTGTCCGCCAATGGGTTGTCTTGGTCTAGCATGCCTTTAAAATCGCAAGCAATGGCGTGCAAACGACCGTTTTTTCGTTCTACACGAATCGGATTTAATTCTAATGTGATAAAACCGTAGTCATTATAGAGTTCCCATAATTTTGGCAAGTGGCGCACTAATGCACTGACCAAATCTTGCGGGGCGTTAAGTTCTGCCAAAGCATCGATGATATGATAATTTTTTAATCCGGTGAGCGGATCAAACGATTTTGTGATAATTCTATCCGGTGGTAATTCTTCAATATCAATACCGCCGTCAATAGACAGGGTGAATTCCGGTCGTCTTGAAATCGTGGAGACGTTCAAATTGAAATAAATTTCATATTCCGACGGAATAAATTCTTCAAAAGTTACCCCGTTGGCAATAACTTTTTCGTTGTGAAAACGGTGTTCGGCAAAGAATAATCGGCGTTTGGCTGTCATGGCATCTTGCACGTTATCAACGATTTTGACCAATCCGGCTTTACCTTTTTTACCGACGCCACCGTAAAAAATCGGTTTGACGACAACTTTGCCGCGTTTTTCAATTAAGGTTTCAATACTTTCGTATGTAGCATTGGATTTGAGTACTTCCGGAACAGGAAAACCTGCCAGCTGGAGTATAGGGGCGCCGTAGCGCATGCCTGTGATTCGCATATTTTGTTGGTTATTTGGTTATATGGTTATATGGTTATTTGGTTATTTGATGATATTGGTTATTTGAAATGAGTTAAAAGTTGCACTTCGACAGGCTCAGTAACCTGAGTTGAAAGTTAAATGTTGCTTTTGTACTTCATAATATAATTCAAGTCTTGATGATAAATTTTACTATTAATTTCAAATTGTCTAACTTCAAATTTTATTATATGTGTCAGATGTCGGGTGTCGGGTGTCCGATGTTTATGTTTATGATTGTAAAAAAACCTTCTAATTTCTAATTTTATTTTTGGTTATTTGATGTCGGATGTCGGGGCTTCGGTACAATCCCGATTTCCATCGGGATTGTACCGAAGCGCCATTTTCAATTCTCCATTTTCCATTTTCAATTAATATAGATTTCTCAGTCGTTCCTCCTTCGAAATGACAAGCATTTCATTTTTTATCCCTCATCTCTCATCTCTCATCTCTTATCTCTTATCTACATAAAACCGATTTATTCGGCAAAGATAAAAACTGACATTTATCGCAAAATATAAATCATCAAAAAATTGCCCGGTTTTGACATATTGATATTTAATTGGCTTGAATTTGCAGAAATTAATAATGTTTTACCTTTATTAAAATCAATTCCGTTAATTTTAAAGTTGCCGGAACTCGTATTTATCAAGATAATGAAGCTACTAATGTTACTTATATCGATGGTTTTGGTGGAAGTAACTTCAATTTTATTAATTTTGAAGTAAGGCGTGTCAATAAAATTACCGTTTTTTTGGTCGGGTTGCGCCGAAAAATTGAGGGCTTCCAAAGCTAATCCGGTATGTAATTCGCGTGGTTTGCCGTCTATTCCGGGACGATTCCAATCAAATATCCGGTATGTAATATCGGATGTTTGTTGTATTTCTGCCAATAAAATTCCTTTGCCTATGGCATGTAATGTGCCTGCCGGGATATAATATGTATCGCCGGCGCTAACGGGAATACGGTTAATAATCGGCAATAAATTTCCGTTGTTCAGATGTTTGATATAATCTTCTTTTGTAATGTTTTTTTTAAATCCGATGTATAAATATGCACCTTCGTCTGATTGAATGATATGCCATAATTCATTTTTGCCGAATGATCGGTGCTGTTTTTGAGCCATCTCGTCATCGGGATGTACTTGAAGGGATAAGTCGT
>JALVKK010000147.1 GCA_027033875.1 Flavobacteriales bacterium | reverse complement strand
TTTTTTCGGTTGTATTGATATTTCGTTCCGGTCTGAATCGTTGGCGGGTGATTTGCATCAATCCGAAACGCGATAAAGGTAAAATTTTGTGTTTGGCACGATCATCAGCCATCAGGCTTTTCATGTGTTCGTAAACTTTTTTACGATTTTCGACATTTTTCAAATCGATGAAATCAACGACGATGATACCGCCCATATCGCGTAAGCGCAATTGTCGTGCAATTTCGCTAGCCGCTTTGAGATTGACTTCCAAGGAATTTTCTTCTTGTGATTGACTTTTGTCTGAAGAATTTCCACTGTTGACATCTATCACATGCATGGCTTCGGTATGTTCGATAATCAAATAAGCCCCTTTGTCCATGATAACGGTTTTACCGAACGAGGATTTGATTTGGCGTTCGATACCGTATTTTTCAAATATCGGTGCGGACGAATCGTGCAGTTTGACGATTGATTCCATATCGGGTGCTATTTTTTTGATAAAATCCGTTATTTCGAGATACAACATTTCATCATCTACTACAATTTTGGTAAACGAATCATTTAAAATATCCCGCAACATGGTCGTTACTCTGTTTACTTCGCCATAAACGCGTTGTGGCGGGTGGGTATTCTGAATTTTCTGTGACAAAACCTGCCATTTGTTGAGAAGGTTTCGTAAGTCTTTGTCCAAGTCCGCTACTTTTTTGCCACCTGCGGCAGTTCTGATAATCACACCGAAATTTTTGGGTTTGATGCTTTGAACCAACCGTCTGAGACGATTCCTTTCAGCTTCATCTGCAATTTTTTGAGAGACGGAAACCTTATCATAATACGGAACAAGTATCAGGTAACGACCGGCTAATGATAATTCGGAAGTCAATCGCGGTCCTTTGGTTGAAATGGGTTCTTTGAGAATTTGAACCAAGATGCTTTGTTTGGCTTTTAAAACATCTTTGATGTTACCTGATTTGTCAATGTCGGATTCTCTATCAAAATTTTTTAGAGAAAAATCTTTCAACTTACCCGATTGAATTTGTTTGGTATATTTAACGAGCGATTTGATCTGCGGACCTAAATCGTGATAGTGCAAAAATCCGTCTTTTTGGGCGCCTACATTAACAAAAGCGGCATTCAGTCCGGGAATGACCTTGTTAATTTTGCCCATATAAACATCGCCTACGTTAAATTTGTTTGAGGTTTCTTCTTTATGAAGCTCTGTGAGTTTGCCGTCTTTTAATAAAGCAAAATCAATAGCGGAAGGATTAGACCGAATAATTAATTCTGTATCCATTCCTTAGTGTTTTTTGCAGACATAGGGTCTGCGGTTAATATGTCAATGATCGATTATAACGATTACAATCGTTTGTTAAAAGAAAAAGTAGGTTAACCTACTTTTTCTTTTTGTGTCTATTTGCTCTACTTCTTTTTTTACGTTTGTGTGTCGCAATTTTTTTTCTTTTTCTTTTTTTTCCGCTTGGCATAATTCTTAAGGTTTTACGTTATCTTTTACTTTGTTTACAAAAGTTTTACTGGGTTTAAATGCCGGTATATAATGAGCCGGTATCTTAATTGAGGTATTTTTTGAAATATTTCTGCCGACCTTTTCTGCACGGTACTTATTGATAAAACTTCCAAAACCTCTTAAATAGACGTTCTCGCCGGAAGATAAACTCGTTTTGACTTCATCCATAAAATGTTCTACTACTGTTAAGACATCTTTCTTGTCTAATCCTGTCTTATCAGCAATCTTGGTTACGATTTCTGCTTTTGTCATAATCTTAATTATTTTTTAATGTTATATATCTCTTAAGTTGTACTTTCTGTTTCTGACCGGTTTGTAAAATTTTATGTTTTACAACCTGTATCATTCCCTATCATTTTATAATAAACACGTTGATAATCAACAATTTAATATAAAATCCAAATAATAGTTTTTCAATCGCCAAAGCATCAAATATCAGAGTCTGATTCAATTTGAGTGTGCAAATATAATACTAATTATTGAAATGTAAAACATTGACTTACATTTTTTTATAAAAATTACGGGCAAAATTATTTATTTTAACCTGTGACTTTATTCGGATTATAACATTGAAACGGGACATCTTTGTCTGCAAATTCGATGCCGTATTTTTCCAATTCTTGTAAGATGGGTTCGTAAACTTCCTTGGTGATAGGCAGTTGTACCCCGGGCGTTTTAATTTTGCCGTTTAATATTTGTAACGATGCAATGGCAACCGGCAAACCGACCGTTTTGGCCATAGCCGTATATACCTGATCTTCGCCTTTGACAACCAGTTGCGAATCTATTTGTTTAAAATCGTTTCCGATTTTGTAGCCGAATTTATGATACATTACAATCATATCTTTATCAGCCGGCTTCAAAGTCCATTTATCTTCCAATATTTTTTGCAATATTTTTGCCGGCGTGGCATCTTTTAAGCCGATTTTGGTCTCGCCGTCAAACAAATCCAATTCTTCCAATTTGAGCCACAACTCGTCATCTTGGTCTATTTTCATATATTGTCGCAATTTGAGTTCGACCGAATCGGAAGGGCTGAAAGCTAAAAAACTATTGACAAAATCGCGTTTGGTCATGTTTTCGGAATTTTCCATGATATAAGAATCGTCCGTCATTCCGAGTTGTACAAATACATTCCAAGCCCTCGAATAACCAACTCGTCTAATCGTTCCGCGATATAAGGTCGTTACGTCTTGCAGACCGTAAATGTCTTGGTATTTTAAAGAATCGCGATTGGGATAGGCTTCAAAACGACCGTAACCGTCAATATCCAGAAATTCGGTGCGTCTGAACAATTTTTGATAAGGAATGTATTTGTATTGTCCGGCATGCAAAAACTTGGCAACCCCGCCTTGTCCGGCAACGACTACATTACGCGGATTCCAAGTAAACTTATAGTGCCACAGATTGTCGTCGCTTTCTGGAGCAACCAAACCGCCCGTAAAGGATTCGAACAACTTCATTTTACCGCCGGAAGCTTTAATCCGGTCTATAATCCGCATGGCGCTCATGTGATCAATGCCCGGATCCAAACCTATTTCGTTCATAAAAACCAAATTTTTGGCAACAACCTGCTCATTCAAGGCTTTAAGCTCGTCGCTGATATACGATGCCGTAACCATGTGTTTGCCGTATTTAACGGCATCACGGGCAACCGGCAAATGAAAACGCGCCGGTAACATCGAAATCACCAAATCGGTATCTTTTATCAACTCGCCGCGAACGGTATCATCAAAAATATCGACGGTCTTGAGGTTGAAATGCTTGTCGTTGCCTACAACTTTTCGGGCTAATGATAGGTTTTTATCAACAATGCTGACCTCTAAATTCTCTTTTTCGGCATGATCTTTTAAATACGCCATCAATGACGAAGTGGATTTGCCGGATCCTATTAATAATATTTTTTTCATCAGTATATTTTTTTGCCTGACAAGATTACGGTTGTCAATTAAACTACTTCTTGTTGTATTTAATATTTAATCATTAGAACCTCAAAGGTAAACAAAAAAATAATTTAAGTTTATGAAAATTCTGATTATTTATTAAACTCTGATGTCAAATACTTAATGTCAGATAATTATGACTTTTGTAATTATGTCAATAAAAAATTTATACTATTTTTATGACCTATTTTTTAAAAGACAAGTTTATGAACAATCGAAAAAAAATCGAACATTTTATCCAAAAACACCGTAAAGATATTATCAACAATCCGAAGCGGTCAAAAATGATAAAAGCTGCCGTAAAACATAACGAAGCTATTGTTTCCGAAAGTGGTGCACTCGCTACTTGGACCCCAAAAGAATCAACCGGACGTAGCCCGAAAGATACGGTTATCGTCAAACGTAAATCCAATACCAAACATATAGATTGGTCTTCGCCTAACAATTTGCCGATTGATGAAAATACTTTTAATATGTTGGTAGATGACGCTTTACATTATTTGGGTAAAGCCAAACATCTGTATCAAACCGACCGTGTCATAGGCGCAGACGTAAATTACGCCTTACCGGTAGTAACCTTAACGACACATGCCTTGGCGGCATTATTTACGGACAATATGTTCCGTCCGTTACCGAAACATATCGGACAAAGTATATTTGCAGACAAAAATTTCTTGTTACTGCATGTGCCTTATCAAAAACTGAAATCAAAAAAATATAAAGGGCTGTTGCGTAAACTCAGTAATGAGGAAATCGACGCCAAAGTCCCGTCTCAAGATGATATTCATTGCGAAACGACCAATATGGCCGTGGCTACCGATTTTGAAAATCGTATAGGTGTGGTTATAGGTTCGGCATATATGGGCAGTATGAAAAAAATGTTGTTTACCACGATGAATTATCTGTTGCCGTTTCATAAAGTTTTACCCTTACACTGTTCTGCCAATGAAGGTGAGAAAGGTGATTCTGCATTGTTATTGGGTTTGTCCGGAACCGGCAAAACGACCTTGTCCGCCGATCCTAAACGCCGATTATTGGGCGATGATGAACACGGTTGGAGCAAAAAAGGTATTGCCAATTTTGAAAACGGTTGTTATGCCAAAATGATTGATATTACAGCCGAAAGTGAGCCGGATATTTACGATGCCGTAATGCACAAAGACAAATATACCAAACATGGTTCCATCGTCGAAAACGCTATGATTTACCCCAATGGCAAATTTGATTTTTTTGATACCCGATTGACCCCCAATTCTCGCTCGTCATATCCGTTAAAATACTTAAAAAACATCAAAAAATCATCCACTTCGGGTCATCCGAGTACTATCTTGTTTTTAACGGCTGACGCTTACGGCGTGTTACCGCCTGTTTCAAAACTCAATCCCAATCAAGCTATGCTGTGGTTTTTAATGGGTTATACTTCCAAATTAGCCGGTACCGAAACCGGTGTAACGGAACCTCAAGCGACTTTTTCGCGTTTTTTCGGGCAACCTTTTATGCCTCTCAATCCGGATATTTATGCCGGTATGCTCGGTCAAAAAATGCAAAAACACCAAACAGACGTCTATTTAATCAATACCGGTTGGACCGGCGGACCCTACGGTGTCGGTAAACGTATGAAATTATCATACACCCGAAAAATGGTTGATGCGGCTTTGGAAGGCAAGCTCAAAGATGTTGATTATGAATATGATCCGTTATTCCACGTCAATATTCCAAAAGAAGTTCCGGGCGTACCCGCAGGTATTTTATTCCCCAAAAATACGTGGGACGATCCGGATGCATATGACAAAACCGCTAAAAAACTAGCCGATGCTTTTGCCAAAGCCTTTGATAAAAATTACGGTGATAAAAATATCAATCCGGATGTAATCAAAGAATGTCCGGGAAAATAATTTTGCCGGTAATAATATGAAGATGATTAAGCTCTACCTGTTAGGGCTAAAATAAAATCATCCAAATTTCTTAAAATGGTAAATATAATTACTATTATCAATACGATAATAAAAGTATTTGCAGGATTCGTCTTTTTCATACAGATATATTAACAAATCAAAAATAGTATAATTATTTAAAATGTCATATTCTCGAAGGCTGTTCCTACGACAACTATATCGGCGCCGGCGGCCCAAGTTTTGAGCATTTGTGCCTTGGATTTGATACCGCCGCCTACGATTACGGGCAACCGGCTATGTTTAGAGATAGTGGAAATCATATTGGGAGGCACGGGCTTTTTAGCACCGCTTCCGGCTTCGAGATAGAGCATTTTCAGTCCTAACATTTCACCGGCAAGCGCTGTTGCCAACGCAATATCCGTTTTGTCACGCGGTATGGGTTTGGTATTGCTGATATATTCTACCGATGTCGTTTTGCCGTTTTCTATCAGGATGTATCCGGTCGGGATAATTTCAAAATCCGAACGGGCTAACTCAGGCGCTGCTTCAACGTGTTTGCCGATCAAATAATCGGCATTACGACCTGAAATCAAACTCAGTAGCATCAATGCATCTGCATCCGGTGCTATTTGTGTCGGTCCGCCCGGAAAAAGTATAACGGGCAATTGGCAGTTTTTTTTTAGTTTTTTGACTAACTTATCTAAGTTTTGTTTACTGATAAAACTGCCTCCTACCATAATAATATCGGGTTTGGCAAAGTTTATGCGTTTTAATAAATCTCTAAATTGTTGAAAATCAACTTTGTCCGGATCTAATAAGACCGCCCACATTTTACGTTGATTTTGTTTTTGTTTTTTGAGGTATTTATAGAGTTTCATTTGTTGATTATTTGATCATTATCAAGATTTCCATTCACATGTTTGGACATAGTACAAACAAAAATTTGTACGGTACTGTCAAAATATGAGAAAGAATTTTATATTCAATTATTCCTTGTCTTTTATCTATTTTCTATTCATTTCAGTTAGTTTTATTATTTATATTGGAGATTATGATCCAAAATATATTTGACGGTTTGGAGATGCGCCTTTAAATAAGTTTCCATTTCATTTCTTTTTACCGGTTCGATAGCTTTATAATCGGTTAAATCGCCATCTTTGTAATGATAAAGGCCTAGGGTCTTCTGTTTATCTATCAACAACAAATGAGTTTTATCTATCAAAGCCTCAATTTTATCGTGATTGAAATAAATATATGGACGACTGTCGGAAAACAAATCTATACCGAAAGTAGAATTGGTATAATCGAATTTGAGAAGATGCATCAAGGTGGGAAATAAGTCGATTTGACCGGATATTTTGTCAATAATCCGAGGTTGAACACCTTGATAATAAATCAAAGCCGGAATATGATTATAGGTTAGAGGTATGGGATATCGCCTGTTATGACCTTCGCCGTGGTCGGCAACGAATAAAAAAATTGTATTTTTAAACCAAGGTCTTGTCGCAGCTTTGTGCATAAAATCCGCTCTTGCCCAATCAGCAAAACGGGTCGCTCTGATTCGATCTGTTTCTCCTTTGATAAAATCGGGAATATAAAATGGTCCGTGATCGGAAATGGTCAAAACAGTAGCTAAAAAATTTTGTTCGCCAGCCGCCATTTTATCTATTTTTTTCAAGGCAAAATTGAATAAAAAGTGATCGTCAACGCCCCAAATTGTCCGAACTGAATCTTTGGGATAGTCCCTTTCAAAATACATATGACTATAAGCATTCATTGGTAAAAATCTACCTAAGTTGTCAAAATCGGAATCGTGAGAAACGAAAAATGCCGTTTGATAACCATTTGATTTTAAAATTTGCGGCAATCCGTTGTAGATTGCTATATCGGCGCCTTTAAGCGGGTGTTTGTCAAAAATCTCAGGATAAGCATAATTAACTCCGTATATGCCGGCAAAAGTATGAATGCCGTTACTGTACATATTGGTAAAAGCAATAGATTGTTTAAATAAACTGTCCAAATAAGGCGTACGCTTTTCTGTATTGCCAAAATAAGCCATTTTCCAAGCCGCCATGCTTTCCATTAGTACCAACACAACGTTTTTACGATTAGGAAGTGTATCAAAATGAACTTGACGGCTTATGGGATTCGGATTGACAGGTTGATTGATTTGTAAGCTGTTTTGAACAAATTTTACCGCTTGTTTCGGAGGCATTAATTTGAGCGGACGTAATCGATCTTTCAAATATGCTTCATAACTTTTTTCAAATATAAAAACCGGATTAAGTTTCAGATCGTTCAAAAAATTGTCGTGTAAAGTAAATGCATCCTCCAAACGCAATGGCGCATGCGCCAATCTGCCGCGAATACTAATAAATATCAATAGTAACAGCATCAAAAAAGTTAAAATTTTCTTTTTAACGGACCCTGTCTCGGGTTGATACTTGTTAAACCATTTTTTCAATTTACGATAAAACACAAATAATATAATAAAAAACGGCACAAACATAAACCAATAACGCGGTTCTTGAAAAATCATACCGAAAACAATTGCCGGACGATCAAACCATTCCAAAGCTTTAATCGTTACCGGTTGATAAAACTTATGATAATAAACAACATTTGCCGCCGTAAGCATAAAAGCCAAACCAAAAACGAAAAAAAGCCACCAAAAAGCTATTTTTATTAAGAATAATTTATGACTAAACTCGTAGATAATCAACAAAATAACCGGAAAAATAACGATAAATCCGGTAACTAACAAATCAAAACGCAAGCCCCAAATAAAGCTGGAAATCAGATCGCCGGAAGTAATTATGTTAGTATTATTGACCACGTCCAAACGTTGCAAAAAATATAAAGAAGCTCTAAACAATCCGAAAATAATTACTGAAAATGTATATATTTTTAAAATCATTTTTATTAAATCCATAGAAACAAAATTTAGAAACGCAAATTTACATAAAAAACATTGTTATAGATATAAGACAAAATATATTTCATTTTTAGACTTCGGATAAAGTTTTACACTTAGAAAAAAATATCAGATTTAGCTTCGATAAAAGAATATTTTTGTAGCCGGTTAAATAATATTTGCTTATATTTGCTTATGAGTAATAACACTTATCATAAGCCGTAAACCCGAATAAAAAAAATGTAAAAAAAATCAAGCTAATATTGTGATTTATATCATTTTATTATATCTTTGCCAAATAAATCAATTAAATATATTTAAATTATGAAAAAATTAGGATTATTAATGTTAGCCTTTTTGATGATTAGTTTATCATCATGTGGTGGCGATAACGCCAACAAAGCAAAAGATGCTGCAAGTGAAGCAGTTGAAACTACAAAAGATGCCGTTAATGAAGCCGGTGAAGCTGTAAAAGATGCTGCGGAAAAAACAGGTGAAGCTGTAAAAGACGCCGCAGAAAAAACAGGTGAAGCCATTCAAAACACAGCAGAAGCTGCCAAAGAAGCGGTTACCGGAGCTGATGGTCAAGCACTGTTCAAATCTAATGGTTGTTCTGCTTGTCATAATCTTGACAAAAAAACCGTGGGTCCTTCCGTTAAAGAAATTGCAACTACTTATGCCGACAAAAAAGATGATTTGGTAAAATTCCTTAAAGGTGAAGGTAAAGCAGTCGTTGATCCTAACAATTTTGCGACTATGAAACCGAATCTTGAAATCACTAAAAAAATGTCTGATGCACAAAGAGCTGCTATTGCAGATTATATGTTAAGTGTAAAATAAGAGTTTTTCTATAATTATTTCTATTTAATACACCGGTTATTAACAAAGTTGTATTTTGTAAAAGATGCCGAAGTACATACAATTATAGAATAATTAAGATATAAAAAAGCTACCCAAAAACTTTGGGTAGCTTTTTTGTTTAATATCTTTTATGTTTTACCCTATTTTTTAACAATAATTAAAAAATAGGCGTGTTTTGATAAAAAAATTACACAAATTTTGACGCAATATAAATATTTTGATAAAACAACATAAAAAATATTAATTTTGTAAAAAAAATTTATACACAATTAACATTTTTTATTAACTTTGCGCAAAATAACACATTATGAATAGATATATTTTATTATTTATTGCAGCAGCATTTAGTTTTGCTTTTGCACTGCCGGTTCATTTAAAATCAGTTGAGTACAAACAAGTTGAAAACATAATTAATCCTGACCCTGCTTCAGGCAAAGCTTTGGTTCGAAAAAAAGCTTGTACATTATGCCATAATCCCAAAAAAAAGATTGTCGGCCCGAGTTTTAACGCAATTGCTAACAAATATGAAGGAAATTATTTAAAGATTTTGGAATTTTTAGAAGGTAAAACTGCCCCAATCGTACAGCCTGACGAATTTAAATATATGAAACCCGTATTGAAGCAATTGGAAAAAATGACTAAAGAAGAAAAAGAAGCAATTGCTAAATTTATTTCATATTACAACATTAGTAATTAAAGAAATCGATTTTATTATTTTTGAAAGCGGAAAAAAATTAATTTTTTTCCGCTTTCTTTTTGGCGATAACCTCTTCGTAACGGACAGGTCTGTGAGTTTCAATCCAAGATTGATAGTCTTTATACCCGACTCTGTCCTGATAGGTTTTACTGACTTCCCAAATATGATCAACCGTTACATCATCCGGTGCGGCTTTGTCAAATAATTGTTTAAAGATTTCCGCAATTTTAATATCTGTTTTTTGACGGATTTCTTCGTTGTATGCTTCCAATTCCATATCAAAAGCCTGCGTATTTTTTTGCAAATAATTATCCAAAAGTTTTTGGGTAACCATAGAACCGTGTTCTTTGGCAGTTTTGATATTGCCTTTTCCGGTAACGGCATTGCCGATAGCAAAAACATTAGTATATCCGCTGACTCGCGATATGCTGTCATCTCCTTCGGTCTTGATACTATCGCCGTCATAAGGAATGCCCTCAATTTTTTCGGGAATGCTGCCGATAGACGAAATAATTTGATTTGTATAAACAGTGATGGTTTCGCCTTCTATTTTTTTCAATTTACCATTGTCTAAAGTACGTAATTTTTGTAAAACCAAGCCTTTTAGTTTACCGTCTTCTTCAATATAATCAATAGGTGTGGCTTCCGGAATAAAATGAAAACGGAATTTCTTTTTATAATTATCCAAAATGCGTTGTGATACAATTTGTGCTTTTTCTTTGGCTTCCTGCGTTCCGCCTTGCGGTTGTTTTAAAGGCATATTCTTGGCTTGCCGGCGATAGACCAAAGTTGCACCTTCTATACCCAAATCTTCATATTTTATATCAAATTGCAACAAATATTTATCGATTCCTTTTTTTTCCAATTCAAATTGATTAACGATAAGATCCTTGCCTAATTTTTCTTTTAAAGCCCGTTCGACCAGTTCCATCATCACAATTTTCATGACATCCAATGAAGCTAATCCGCCACCGATAATTACGGCTTTATCTTGTACCTTATATCGTTTTCCCTTATATCCGGGTTCGTGATAATGATTATACCATTTGAGCAAATCATTTTGGTATATCAATTCTTTATCTCTGAATTTTTCTATCCCCGGAACCGGAAGCGGACGGTCTTTCCAAGCACCGTTAGCCAAAATAACAGCCGTAAAACCCAAATCTACCAAATCTTTAAACCCGAAATCTTTTCCTATTTTCATATTAGGTATAAATCTAACACGGTCGTGATCTAGTTTCTGATCTATATCCCGTTCTTGTTTATCTCGCAAATTGTGGTGCCATTTGGGCAATCCGTCTTCCAGTTTTCCGTAAGGTAGTGCATTTTGGTCAATAACGACAACCCGCACACCCTGATCGGCTAACATAGCGGCGGCTTCAGAACCGGAAACACTACCGCCTATTACTGCTACATAATGACTTTTCTTTTGGGAATGATTTAAAGCTTTTTTCCACATAAAACTTAAGTTTTCAATTTGAAACAAAGATATAAAATGCTTGTTAAGAAACAATTTTTTTGTATTTTTAATTTTTATTTAGCTATGTACAAAACTTATAGTATCCTGTTTTTATCATTTTTTTGGACGTATTTGTCGTTGGCACAACACTTACCGGTTGACAGTTTACGTCTGATGTTTGTCGGTGATATTATGAGTCACGGACCGCAATTGCAAGCAGCTTATCACCTAGATACCCATCAATATGATTATTCCGAAAATTTTCAATATGTCAAAAACATTTTTCATCAAGCAGATTTTGTAATCGGCAATTTGGAAACGACTTTGGGTGTAAAACCTTATTCGGGTTACCCGCAATTCAGCGCACCGCCGGCTTTGGCATCAGCTTGTCGCGATGCCGGTATCAATGTATTGGCAACCGCTAACAATCACAGCTGTGATAAAGCCCGAAAAGGCATCGTTTCAAGCTTAAATATACTTGATAGTTTGCAAATTTTTCACACCGGAACTTTTAGAAATAAAATCGAAAAAGACAGTTTGACCCCCTTAATATTAAGTAAGAACGGAATCAAAATCGCTTTACTTAATTATACCTACGGCACTAACGGAATACCCGTGCCTAAACCTGCCATCGTAAATTTGATAGACACAACGGCTATTAAACAAGACATCAAAAAAGCCCGTTTGCAACACCCCGATGCTATTATCGTGTTTTTGCACTGGGGCGAACAGTATAAAAATCACCCGAGTAAACAACAAAAAAAATTAGTCGAATTTTTGCATCACAACGACATTAATATCATTATCGGCTCACACCCGCACGTTATACAAGATGTTGATTATGAACATGATTATTTGAATCATACTGCCTATTTAAGCCTTTTTTCGTTGGGAAATTTTATCAGCAATCAACGTAAATTTCCCAGAGACGGCAGTATGATTATCGATTTGAAATTTATAAAAGATAATACCGGAAAATTACACTTAACCGCAGTTCGAAGCTTACCGGTTTGGGTTTACAAATATTACAAGTCAAAACACCTTCATTATGAAATTTTGCCAGTTGAAGATTTTATATTCCAACCGGATTACTTTGATACAAATGAAAA
>JALVKK010000146.1 GCA_027033875.1 Flavobacteriales bacterium | reverse complement strand
TGATTTTAATCAATGTTGTTGTGCCGTTAAAGTTTGCCTATCAACAATATACAGGAAACTATAACAACGACAATCTCATTGATTTAATGGAAAACTTACCGGCAGAAAAAAACAAAATTGTCCGTATTTATGACAAACTCAACCTGCCGGCTACAAATGCTTTGGATTCACAAGCTATCATACAGCTTCACAACAATTACTGCATTGCAAATAAATGTTTATCTTGCGACATCGGACACAGTATTTTAAAACAAGGACTCTAAAATGAATTTGGAAAAAATCAGATACTTTTTTGCACGACACGGTTTTAATGTTTCTAGCCGTTTGGCTGACAAATCGGGAATACCGGTAAACAACGTGCGCTTGTTTTTTATTTATGCTTCATTTATTACTCTTGGCGCTTCATTTATTCTCTATCTACTTTTGGCTTTTGCGTTGAGAATCAAAGATTTGTTTTACAAAAAAAGACCGTCTGTTTTTGATTTATAGTTTTACAAATAATTAATTAAATTTTTTTAATTAATTATGGTGCATTTGCTGGTTGAGTCTCCCCACTCAAAAACCAACAAAATTAAGTATAACAAAAAAATATTTTGTCTTATATTTGTAAATTATTTTATTTAAGTTATTAATCTAATATATCACCTATGAAAAATTACCTTATTACAGGTATTTTAATAATACTTTTTACAAGTTCTTGTGTGCCGTACAAAGACATCGTGTATGTTCAAAAGAATTTGCCTGAAAATAAAATTGATACGACTGCTTACAAAATTCAAAAAAATGATATATTGTATATCAGTATTAAATCAGCAAATGAAACTATCGAACGTCTTTTTAAAACACAGAATAATTCTACTTTAACAAGAAGCAATACAGAAAGCTCTCTATACTTTGAAGGTTATGCTGTTGACAATCAGGGCTTTATCGAATTGCCGATAATCAATAAAATATATGTAGAAGATAAGACATTTAAAGAAATCAAAGAAGCTATTAAGGATAAACTTTTGACCAAACAATTTAGAAGTTTGGACGATATTTTTATTAAAGTTAAATTGGCAGGTATTCCATACACTGTTTTAGGTGAGGTTAACAATCCCGGAACAGGAGTTTTGTATAAAGAGCAACCTACTTTATTTGATGTTTTCGGTGGTGCCGGTGATATTTCTTTGGTAGGGAACCGTAAAAAAATAGTTATCGTCAGACGTGAACATAACAAATTGGTAAAACAAACGCTGGATTTAACCGATAGTAATATTGTCAAATCACCATATTTTTACATCCGTCCCAATGATATCGTGTATGTACCGCCTCTACGTCAAAAAACTTGGGGAACAGGCACAACTTTGCAACAAAGTATTTCCACAACTATCACGGCATTGTCTCTCATTACGAGCATCATTTTATTTTCTAAATATATAAAATAATTATTTATGAATACCGACAATCAGTTTGCTTTTGATCATGAAGAATTTTCCATAAATTTTAGACAATTACTGTTAAAATTGTTAGCCGGCTGGAAGTGGTTTGCAGCAATATTGCTAATTGCCTTCGGAATTGCCTATTATATCAATTTGCATAAACAAAACATTTATGAACTGGACAGCTATGTAACCGTTAAAGATGAAAGCAATCCGTTTTTTACATCCAATATGAGTTTGGTTTTTAATTGGGGAGGCGTCAGTGATAAAGTTAATCTGGTAATTACAACATTCAAATCGCGTACACACAACGAAAAAGTTGTCAAAAAACTAAAAAGCTACATTAAATATAAGAAACAAGGTAAATATTACCTGGTTGATATATACAAAAACAGTCCTTTCATTTTTCAACCTGATAGTTCCAATTGGCAAGCAATCAATACGGCTTTTAAAATAAAAATATTAAATGATCGACAATTTCAATTGGATTTTAAACCGGATAAAGACCGGATAACACTATATCAATACCAAAATAATATATCTAAAGAAACACAGGCTCAAAACCTAAGCCGGATTTTTAATTTTAACGAACCGATTAATTTGGAATTTCTATCGGGAACCTTTCAACGAAATCCGAACATTGAATTTGATAAATCTGATATTTATGTTTTAACATTACTAAACTTTAACCAAGTAGTTGCCGATTTGAAAGAAAATTTGGAGGTTAAAACAGAAAATAAAAACTCGTCTATACTAAATCTGAAATTACGTGGACATAATAAAGCCGAAATTGCAGAATATCTCAATACAACAACCAATTTGTTGCAGAAAAAAATACTTGAAGACAAAAATAAATACGCTTTAAACACTATCAAATTTATCGATTCTACTTTAAAAGATATAACCAAAGATTTATCATTGGCAGCAAGCGAATTAAAAGATTTTGTCCGTAATAAAACTATTCTGAATTTAGATGATCCGACATCAAAACTATTTGAAAAAATTTCATCTTTGGATCAAACTAAAAGCTCTATTAGCTTAAAAAAACTGTATTATGAACAGTTGCTTGAATATCTCAACAACAAGAATAATTATGAAAATTTGCCGGCTCCCACAGTTGTAGGTATAGACGACCCTACAATTGTTGAAAAAGTAGGAAAAATTACGCAATTAGCAGTCGAACGAAAAAATGAATTGACCCATTTTCAATCCAATGCGCCGGTTATTCAAAAAATTGATTTGGAAATTGAATCTTTACGACAATCTTTACTGCAAACGGTAAGTTCGGCGCTTCAAACACTTGACCGTGAAACGGCGTTAGTCGAACGAAAAATCAAAAAAATCGATGCGAAAATCAATAAATTGCCCGAAGAAAAACAAGCCTTGCTGGGATTAAAACGCAAATACGAATTAAAACAAGAAGTTTACAACACATTGATGCAAAAACGCAACGAAGCCGGTATAGTCAAAGCCTCAAATGTGTCTGATTTGAAAATTATCGATGTTGCCAAAGATGTCGGACAAAAACCGGTTGCGCCCAACAGAACCATAAATTTTTTAATAGCACTGTTGATAGGTTTGTTGTTGCCGGCACTTATTATTACGATACTTTTCCTTTTAGACAACAAAATTCACGATATATCGGATGTAGAAAATATAACCGAAACGCCTATTATCGGACAAGTTTATCATTTAGAAAAAAAAGGTAATCTGCCGGTATTACAATTCCCCAACGATATAGTATCCGAATCTTTTCGGTCCATCCGCTCGGCTTTGCGCTTTATGTTCCCCAACCGTAATCAGTCGCATATTGTTTTAATTACATCTAATCTTTCGGGTGAGGGAAAAACATTTGTATCGTCCAATCTGGCAATAGCACAGGCAATCAGTAACAAAAAAACCGTATTGTTGGAGTTTGATTTGAGAAAACCCAAATTAAAAGACTATTTTGACGAAGCCAAAGGCGAACATTCGGGAATTTCACATTATTTAAGCTCTATGTCTGATTTGGACAGTATCATCATTCCGACCGAAATTAAAAATTTGGATTTGATTTTATCGGGAAAAACACCTCCTAATCCTTCTGAATTGATATTAAACGACCGAACCAAAGAACTTTTTGACGAATTGAGCAAAAGATATGATCAAATCATCATCGACACGCCACCTATCGGATTGGTATCCGATGCTATGGAATTGCAAAAATATGCCGAAATATCAATTTTTATTGTTCGTGAAGATTATACTTTAAAGTCCCTACTTAAAAAAATTGATGAAAAACACAAGAAAAAACAAATGAAAAATATCGGTGTTATTTACAATGATTTTAAAGTTACGGCTTTAAAAAAATACGGCTACGGACATAAATACGGCTACGGCTATGGCTACGGCTATGGTTATGGCGACTATTTTGATAAAAAAAACAAATCTTGGTGGCAAAAATTGTTGAAAAAATGATATTGTAAAATTACTCATCTTTACAATACCTGACATAAATACATTTACCGCTTTGAAACTTTTATGATAATCTCTTTATATCCGCTGTAATTTTTGTAAATTTGAAAACTTAACTTACAACAACGATTTTATGCAGTGGAAATATAAACCGAAACCGGATTTAGAGATTGTCAAACAGCTTCAAAACGAGCTGAATATACCCGAAAAAAATGCTTTTTTGTTAGCACAACGCGGGGTTGAAAGTTTTGAAGAAGCCCGTCGTTTTTTCAGATCGAAATTGGAAGATTTATACGATCCCTTTCTGATGAAAAATATGGATATTGCTGTTGACAGGATAGAAAAAGCTATTGAAAATAACGAAAAAATTCTGGTTTACGGTGATTATGATGTCGATGGTACAACGGCTGTTTCAATAGTTTACTCCTACTTAAAGAATTATTACGATCAAGTTGACACATATATTCCCGACAGATACAGTGAAGGTTACGGAGTCTCCATTCAAGGTATTGAATTTGCGGCAACTAATGGTTTTGCTTTGATTATTGCCTTGGATTGCGGAACCAAAGCAGCAGAGAAAATTGCTTATGCTGCTGAAAAAGGAATTGATTTTATAATCGGCGATCACCATACTCCCGGCGATCTTTTACCTCCGGCTGTTGCTTTTTTAAATCCTAAACAACCGGATTGTCCATATCCGTACAAAGAATTGAGCGGTGCCGGTATCGGTTTTAAATTGATTCAAGCATTGCAACAAAGTAAACAATTGCCTTTGGACGACATTATACCATATCTGGATTTAGTAGCAGTCAGTATCGGAGCGGACATCGTTCCGATAACAGGCGAAAATCGAATAATGGCGTATTACGGACTGAAACAAATTGAAACAAATCCGCGTGCAGGATTACGAGCTTTATCTCGCAGTAAAAAAGATAAAACACTGGACATCAATGATTTGGTCTTTACTCTGGCGCCGCGCATCAATGCTGCAGGACGTATTAAACACGGCAAAGAAGCCGTCAAGCTATTAATCGAAAAAGATTTGACAATAGCCAACCGATTTGCTGACGAAATAGAATTATACAATGAACAACGGCGCGGATATGACCAAAAAATAACAAATGAAGCTTTAAAACAAATTATTGAACTAAATGAAGAAAACCGCTATTCGACAGTAGTTTATCATCCCGATTGGCACAAAGGTGTTATCGGTATTGTTGCCAGTCGCTTGATTGAAACTTACTATCGGCCTACAATAGTATTTACCAAATCGAACGGCGTTATTTCAGGATCGGTTCGGTCGGTTTCAGGATTTAATGTTTACAATGCTCTGCAGGCTTGCAGTGATTATATCATTCAATTTGGCGGACATAAATATGCTGCCGGATTGACTATTGCTACTGATTTGTTTGACAAATTTAAAACCAAATTTGAAGAAGTCGTCAAAAACACTATTACCGAGTCATCTATGGTACCGGAAATTTCAGTTGACACCGATTTATCCTTTAAAGATATCAATCGCAAATTTTTTAATATTTTAAAACAAATGGCGCCTTTCGGTCCGGGAAATATGAATCCGGTTTTTGTTACCACCGGAGTTAATGATACCGGATATAGTCGAAAAGTCGGAAAAGAACAAAATCATCTGAAAGTATCTTTGCGTGAATTAAAATCAGGTATAACCATGTCGGGTATCGGTTTTAATATGGCAGACAAAGCCGAACTGGTCAAATCAGGTGCTCCCTTAAAAATAGCTTATACGCTGGAAGAAAATATTTGGAATAACAGAATAAGTGTTCAACTGCGTATCAGAGACATTCAACCGGTCAAATCAAATTATTAATCATAGAAAATTGGCAAAATGAGATTCATAGAGTCAGATTTTACAATACCCGAAATTCCGAAACAATTGGTTGCGCAAATTCGTATCAGCGCTTCGGCTCCATCCAATATCGCTTTGGTCAAATATTGGGGCAAACAAGGCTTGCAACTGCCAATGAATCCTTCGGTAAGTTTTACTTTAAACCGAAGTAAAACATTAACAACTGCCGATTTGACAGCTTTAAACAAAGCCTCCAAACAAGTTTTATTCAAATTTTATTTTGATCAAAAACACTATCCGGATTTCGAGCCTAAAATTGCCGGATTTTTTAAGAATATTCAAAAATTTGCGCCCTTTGTTACAGCTTATCAATGGCAAATTTACAGTCATAATACTTTTCCGCATTCCGGAGGTATTGCTTCGTCTGCAAGCGGATTTGCCGCTTTGGCAAAAATTGTTGTTGATTTGGAAAAACAGTTATATCCGCAACAAACAGAAGAATATTATAACAAAAAAGTGTCTTTCTTAGCTCGTCTGGGGTCGGGAAGTGCCACTCGCAGTATGGCATCGCCGGTGATGATTTGGGGGACGCACCCGCAAATCAAAAATACCTCCGATTTGTATGCCGTTTTGCCGAACTTTGATGTACATCCTGTTTTTTCAAATTTCAGAGACAGTATTGTTTTAGTCGAAAAAGGACAAAAAAAAGTTTCCAGCACCGCCGGACACAATTTAATGACTAAACACCCGTATAAGGACATTAGAAAACAACAAGCTTTTGAACACACTTTGCAAATGCTGCAATATTTAAAAACCGGTGATGTAGAAAATTTTATTAAACTTACCGAAGCAGAAGCTCTTGGTTTACATGCCCTGATGATGACTTCCGACCCTGATTATATTTTGATGCAACCCGATACTTTAAAAATTATCCTTACGATAAGGCAAATCAGACACCAAACCGGCTTGCCTGTATGTTTTACTCTCGATGCCGGTGCTAACGTACATGTATTGTACCCCGAAAATATTGTAAATGAAATAGAAGAAAAATTATTCTCAAAAATTTATTATGACGTAATTCATGATTATGTATAAAATCAAACGGTTTTTTTTAATAAATAAACCGTCAAAACCACCTCATAAATCAAATACATCAAATACAAACTGACAATGCAATATAATACAATGCGTTTCAACGTAATATCAGGCCCGAAAACAAAGATTAAAAAATAAACTATTACTGCCATTAGCTTTACCATTGTCCAAGCTATAAAAGTATGACCTACATAACGATTATTGAAATAATATATCATTATTAAAGATAGCAACATTACAGCTGAAACACCGGAAATAAAAAAATAAAACCGCCAAATATTAATCGCATTATTAACATTGAAAAAATCTATATAAAAGAATGTAAAAAAATAAGTTGCAATAAAAAAAACAATTGCAGATAAAAGGACGTAAAATTGCTTTTTCTTCATCTTGATAATTTTTTGACGCGCCATAGAATATAAAACATTGCAATAAAAACAGCCGAAAGTGTAAGGATTATCAAATATAAATTTTGTTCATTCGGATATTTTGAATCTAACCATGCTCCCATTTTATATCCGCCGAAAATAATGAGAAACATTTCAAACGGAATAGATGTAAACTGTAAAAATTTGCGGGTATTATTTGGTTTTTGAATCGACATTTTTTATGGTTTGAGCACTTTTCATTTGACAAGTGGCATTAAATCCGGCACCGGCTTCAATAGCCAATTTGCCGATAACAACATTGCCGTCAATTTTTGCAGTTGATTTTAAACTCAACAGATTTTCTACAACCAAATCGCCTGAAACTTTTCCTAATATCTCAGCATTGGCACATTTAATATTGCCATCTAAAACACCTTTACTTCCTAAAACTATTTTTCCGGTTGTTGTTAAATTTCCTTCAAATTGTCCGTCAATTCTAAAATCTTCTTGTGAATTAATTTCACCTTTAATTTTAGTGCTTATTCCTATATAATTGGGCAATTTGGCATTTTCCGTAACATTCTTTTTCTTATCAGCAAACATAATTTTATGTTATTTAATTAGTTATTATTCAATTTTGTTTTTATCAAAAAATTCTTTGTATTCCTTCAACTTTTTGGTTAGTTGAAGTGTTTTGTAATTGTCCGACGAAATTACAAAATATTCATTGGGGTTACAAACGCTTTTTTGAAGCAAATCGGCCAAATATCCGGCTGATTGCGCACTTAAAAAATTGTGTACCACAACAAAAGATAAGTTATCTTTAAACGGATCTTTGGATATATGCAAATGCGTACTTTTATTCGCTACAATAACATTTTCAATACAACTGATAAAACCGTCAACAGCCGGACTGAAAATATCGTATGGAATAACCAATTTGTATGAATCAGACGAAACATTTGTATAAACTTTTGCTTTATATTTTTTTACCAGTTCCATACGTTTTTCGGCTTCGACTTGATACGGACTTTTGGGATATTTTAATATAATGTTTTGCAGTGCTTTTTCGTAAGCCTCCAACCCGTTATTGCGAGCAATAGCAGTCGCACGCAACAATTCAATTTTACCCAATTCCGGATGAAAACTAAATTTGATTAAAAGCGGTTCGGAAATTGTCAACAGGCTGTCATATTTCTGTGCTTCATACAACCGGTACAATTTTTCATAAGCCTGTTGAAATTCCTTATTGGATCGTTCCGATATTTTTCCCGGATTTTTAATCAATTCGGCATAGATACTTTCCGGATATTTATTGATTATTTCTTGTGCCAAATGTTCGGCAAGCAAAGGTTTGCCCAACTCTTTATATATTTTGTGCAAATTGTATTTTGCCGGTGGCACTAGTTCCGGCTTTGGATCGGACGCCAACATCGTTTCGAGATTTTCTTTGGCTTTTTCTATTTCCTTAAATTTTTCGTAATAAATCATACCCACTTGATAGTGCGCATAATTCAAATCACCCAGAATACTGTCAATTTTTTTAGGCTCGGACGGAATTTGTTGATAATAAAATCCCACTTTATATTTATCGGGAAGTGCCGTCTCTTTTTGCTCGTCATTATCGTCAGATTGTTCGTTGTCATCTTCATTATCAGTTATCGCACCGTCATCTATACTCATCTTGTTTTTTAATCGCCACATATCGGATAGATTTATTTTACCCCAAGTTTGATTAAAATGATTCTTCCCTTTTTCAACCAAAGCGTTGTTATAAAAATAAAAACTGGTATATTGTGGTTTGACCTGCAAAAAATCTGTTTCTGCACCCTTTTTCTGCATATCTTCCGCTTCTTTTTGTCGCAGTTTTTCGATATAATCTTGTATCATTTTGACACGCGTCAAACTATCGGCACGCACCAAAGTCATAATGCTGTCATCTCGTTTTATCAATTTTTCAAGCACAATTATGTCGTCAATATTATTGCGTTTATGTTTAGTTTTTAAGTATTTTAATGTTTCTTTGGGCATTACTTGCAATAAACTGTCCAAATAAGCGCCTGCCATCAAATAATCTTTCTTTTGAAAACCGATTTTTGACATTTGTTCATAAGCTTTCTCCTTCAATATTTTATCTTGCGAACGAGCAGCTTCGGTGTAATAATCAACTGCTGTTGTCAAACTATCTTCGTGGTGAAAAATCTCCCCTATTTCATAATTGATATACGAATAAAATTTATGATATTCATAACGTTTGAGCTTGGTATAAAGCGATTTTAACATTTCGGGATGTAACTCGGTTTTATCCAAAGACAAATGATAACGAAATAATTCTGCTTGTAAACTGTATTTGCGCGGTCGTTTTTGTTCTTCTATTTGTTTTAACAACGATACAGCCGAATCGCGTAATTTTATTTTATCTAACAATTGGGCCGTGATAAAATTGTAACGAGCTTTTTTCTCTTTGTTTTTTGCCAAAGTAGCGGCTTTTTGCAAACTTTCTGCTGCCAAACGCAGACTGTCCATATTCATCAATGCTTGACCGGCATAAGCATAGGCTTCGGATTGTACATCTTGCGGTGTCTCTTTTTGACGAGCAAGAAATTTTAAATTACGGATAGCCGAAACATAATTTTCCATCCGGATATTAGCTTTTTCTTTCCATAATTTGAACAAAGGACGAATATCAGAACCAAAATCATTATCCAATTCGTAATTGAATGCGTCTAGTGCCGCCATAAAACGTTTTTGATAATAACGACTTTTGCCCAAAAGTAAATATGCCTTATCAATTTGATTATTTTCTTGTACACCGCCTATCTCCATAGAATGTTTTTGTATGGCTTTTACGGCTTTCTCTTCGGCTCGTTCCAGATTGGCATTATTATTATTTTGCCCGGGCAAACTGATAACGTATTCCGCATTAAAACGTTCAACAGGTAATATTTCAAAAAAATTGTCATGAAAATTTTCTCTGATTTTGTCAACTTCTGCATTCAAAGCTTCTTCACCGTTAAATAAAACGTTATACTTGGTAGAAAGTTCGTGCAAATTTCTATTGACAAAATTATTTCGTTGTGTAGAACAACGCATTAGCATAATCGCTAAACTGATAAACCAAAAAAAACTAACAAAAAATCGTTTGTTCATTATTTCGATATTTTATCCCGCCGGTCAGGTGAGCTTTAACATATAAAAACGCTAATTTACATAAAAAAGTATAAATATGTAATGATATATTAAGATAATCTAATTGGCTGACCTTACTTACTACCGATACGAGCTTATCATTTGCCAAAGTACTGGAAATATACAGTATTCGTTGGAACATTGAAGTTTTCTTTAAAGAAGCAAAACAATTACCGGGTATGGAAAAAGCCAATCTGTAAATTTTGATGTTCAAGTGGCGCAAATGAGCATAACAATGATACAGTATATACTATTAAGCCTTAAATACAGTGCAGAGGCTTATGCAACAATGGGTAATTTGTTTGCTGATTTACAACAACAACACATTCAAAATAAGTTAAATGAAAGGATATTACAAGGAATTATTGATTTATTGAGCGTTTTGGAATTATTGGGTATTGAGGTAAATTCCAATGTAATAATCTCAAAATTAATCGTTTACAGTGATATTATTGCTGAAAACGAAAAGGAAACAAAATCGATAAATAGTTGTAAATTAGCATCGTAATAGTAAGTGCGAAACTTCAGTTTTTTATTAACTCACTTACAAAGTTGTGGTGCATTCAAAATAAATCTTTCAGATAAAATATAGATAACATTTGGATATTTTGAAAAATCCATATACCTTTGTTTTCGGATAAAATACAGATAATATATGGATAAATATATAAACAAACTCAATTTTGACTTCCAAACAAATCAAAAAATCCTTAACCTTATTTCTCAAATTGATTTATACAAGGGAAAGTGGAATATTATTGAAAAACAAGAAAATGTTTATCTTAAAGAATTAAGAAAAATTGCGACCATTGAAAGTATTGGTTCTTCAACAAGAATTGAAGGCGGAACACTTACAGACAAAGAAATACAAGAACTCTTGAATGATGTAAAAATTACAAAATTAAAATCAAGAGATGAACAAGAAGTGGTAGGATATTATGATACATTAGAAATCATTTATGAAAATTATGATAATATTCGATTATCTGAAAATTATATCAAACAATTACATCAATTTTTATTAAAATACAGTGATAAAGATACACGACATCGCGGAAAATATAAATCTCTTTCTAATAAAGTTGTTGCAAATTATCCCGGTGGCATACAAAAAGTTATTTTCAATACAACAGATGTTCATTTGGTTCAAAATGAAATGAATGATTTAATAAATTGGACAAATGAACAATTTGAAAAACGCGAAATACATCCTTTGATTATTATTGCAAATTTTATCTATGAATTTTTATCAATTCACCCTTTTCAAGACGGAAACGGACGTCTTTCGAGATTATTAACAACCCTTTTGTTACTGCAAAATGATTATATGTTTATCCAATATGTTTCATTTGAAAATTTGATTGAAAAAACCAAAAAAGAATACTATCAGGCATTAATGGAAGGACAAAAAAACCGGAATAAAGACAATGAAAATATTTCAAAATGGACTTTGTATTTTCTTGATAAATTAAATATTCTAACTCAAAAACTTGATGCAAAATATGATGTGTATAAATTAAAAGGTGGCTATTTGAATGAAAGACAGAAGCAAATTAGAGAATTTTTATCAAAAAATCAGCCTTTAAAAATATCTGATATTGCCAAAAAATTTAAAAATGTAAATATTAACACAATCAAAAAAGATATACAGTATATGAAAAAAGAACAAATAATTCAAAGCATTGGCAAAGGAAAAGGAACTGTATATTTAATTGAAAAAGAGAAATAACGACACCTCAACAATGTATATACGCCATAGCGGGATTTGTGCTTAATTGTTTGGTTTGTGCCTGTTTGCACCGCTCCCGACGAAGGTCGGGACTGCGAATTTTTTTATTCATTTCAGATTTGCGGTTTCAGATTTGCGATGTCAGATTTGAAAATCTGAAATCTGAAATCGAAAATCTGAAATCTGAAATCATTTAATATGAATAGACAAGAACTTGAAAACCGATTAATCAACTTTGCCGTAGATGTGATAAAGCTTACCAATTATCATAAAAATAACTATGCAGGCAAGCATTTATCGGGGCAAATTATCA
>JALVKK010000145.1 GCA_027033875.1 Flavobacteriales bacterium | reverse complement strand
TTGGGCAATTTTATTTCAAAGTCGGCTACGGCTATGTCTGCGTGTACAAATTCACCTTCAAATTCGAGTTTGGGTTTATTGTATTTTACATCTATGAATGAAAAAACGGTTTTCAGATTTTTAGACCATTTTTTTCTGATTTCCATATTGATATCTTGAAAATACAGTTCGCCCTGTTTGAAGAAATCAGCTCTGTAAATTTGTTTTTGATGATCAAAGCGAGCGTTTAGTCCGTGCCAACGCGAGAAGTTGATGGCTACTTTGGTTCCGTATTTACCGCCGAGAGCGCTTTTGCGTTTTAGTGTAAAAAACATATCTACTTGCCCGCCTATCTCACCTACTTTTTCTTCGCCAAACGAAATAGAAGGTTGTGCTTGATAGACATATATGTTAGCCAAACTGAAATCGTGTTGTTTGGTTAAGCCGGGAACAAAATTCATGACACCGGCATTGTACGGATTGCCTTCCAGCAAACGCTCGCTGTACATTTGAATATTTTCCAATCGACGAAAAGTAGCGTTGATACCGAAACCTTTTTGCGAATAACCCAAATTCCACAGCCATGCATTTCCGTCAAACAAAACTTGGTCAAGCAAAACATTGTTGCTTGCGCGAGCATCGGAATTTTTATAAACATATTCAAAATCCGTATAAAAATTACCGGCAGTCAATCCTATTCGGGAAGAATAATTTCCGATAATAGGTTTTAAATCTGCATTTTGAGAGGCGGTTTCTTGATAACGAGCTACATAACTAAAACCTGAATTGAGTTGCAATTGCTCCGATTTGATGATTTTATTCAAATTAAAATCGGCATTGGCACCGTATATAGTCGATTCGGCTGTTTTAAAACCGAGTCGTTGGTTACCGGTTAAAGCGGTAATTTCTGCAAAATCGTTAAAATTATATTTGATTTTTACGCCTTTCAAAGCATTGTTGATACCGAGTTGCCTATCTTCCCAAGATCTGAATACCAAGCCGCTACCGAATTGTTCATAAAAATAACCGGCAGTTACGGACAAATTGTCTTTTTGATATTTGACATAATAGGTTGCCAATCCGTTTCCTTTTAAATCCGGATTATAACCGAGAAAGGCATTCGGTAAAAAAGATTCGTATTGGAGTCCGAAACTAAATTGTTTGTAATTATATACCGTGTTGAGAAAGTGCATGGAACGAAGCGGATCAGTAGGTGCGTCAAAATTTGTAGGACCGTCATTTTGATAATATTGTGTATAAGATTCATAACCACCTGACAGGTGACCAAAATCTTGTGCTACCGCAAAAACAGTAGCAAAGAGCAATAACAGAAAAAGATTTTTTTTCATAGTTGTGAGATTTTGCAAAAAAAACAGTTTTTGGTTTAATTTTTTATAATTTCGTAAATTTCATCTTCACTTCCGGGGGTATAGCCCGAACGTTTGGCGACTACTTTACCGTCTTTGATAATCAACATAAAAGGAATGCTGGCAATATTGAATGCACGTTTGAGTTCAAAATTATAATCGCGATATATTTCATAATCCCAGTCTTTACCGTTGACCAAAGGTATAATACGACGAGCCGTACGATCATCATCTTGCGAAATAGCAATCAATTTGACACCGGTTTCATCTTGCCAGTCGGGATATACTTCACTAATTGCATCCAGTTCATTCATACAAGGTACGCACCAAGTAGCCCAAAAACTGATAATTACGGGTTTGTCAGAATTAACGATTTCTTTAAACGACACTTTATTACCTTTTAAATCAACAAGTTGAGCGTCAGGAATATTTTGAGCCGACATTGAAAATATTGTAAAAAGGCCGAATAACAAAATAAATTTTTTCATTGTTTAGTTGTTTTTATGATTTGTACAAATGTTTTTATGCAATTATTATTCCAAAACAAAAATACAGTTTTTTTTTTAATTGAAAGTTTTATTTCGACAGGCTCAGTAACCTTAGTTGAAAGTTGAAAGTTGAAAGTGCGTATCGAGTAGCAAGTAACAAGTATCAAGTTTCAGTAGTGATAAAAAAAATTACAAAATCAAAGAACAGATTCTGCACTACAAATTAACACATTTTTCAAATCGCAAATCTGAAATCGCAAATCTGAAATCGCAAATCTGAAATCGCAAATCTGAAATCTGAAATCTGAAATCTGAAATCAATTCGTCCTTATTCGGTTTGGAGAGGGGTTTGACGCTCATAACAATTTGGCTATGCGTAGTGCGGGACTTTGAAACGATTATTTTTCAATTTGCCACTAATTTTATTTGTGCCTATAGTGTTCATATTAAGTAATTTGCCCGCATTACGTATAGCCTTTGTTGTGCGCCGGCTATTTTATTATTACAAATTCTCTAAAATTATTTCTATCAATTATTTTGCTTTCAGCATCATATGTATTGATGAATGTTTCGGGTAATTTTATTTTTGATTTTACTTTCCACTTAAATTCAAATCCATAAATTTTTCCGTCTTTTTCTTCTATAAAATCAACTTCTTGTTGTTGTTTAGTTCTCCAAAAATACATTCTTGCAAATGTGTCTTTATAAATATTCTGTTTTCTTCTTTCCGAAATCAAGAAGTTTTCCCAAAGTGCTCCGACATCTGTTCTTAATTTAAGAGGATTAAAATTCCCTATAATCATATTTCTAATCCCATTGTCATAAAAATAAATTTTTCGATTTCTTTTTATCTCGTTTCTTAGATTTCTGCTAAAACTATTCAATTTAAAAATAATATATCCTTTTTCAAGTATGTCAATATATTTCTGAATTGTAATTTTATTTACACCTATTGTTCTTGAAAGTTCATTATAATTTACTTCACTTCCTACTTGCAATGCAAGTGCTAATAAAAGATTATCTAAAATTTTCGGTTTTCTGATTTCTGAAAATGAAAGAATATCGCGATACAAATAACTACTTACCAAGTTTTTCAATGTTGTTCTTTCTTTTCCTTTATTATTAAGGACTTCGGGATAAAATCCAAACAATAATCTATTCTCTAACTGTTGCTCGGATTTTACAAAACCTTCTTTTTTTTCAAATTCCTCCCAAGATATTGGAAATAACTCATATTCCCATTTCCTGCCTGTTAATGGTTCGTTTAATTTATTCCCTAAATCAAAAGACGATGAACCTGAAACAAATAATTGAACTTTTTTAAATTGGTCAGTAATAATTTTGAGGGTTAAACCTATTCCATCTATTCGTTGTGCTTCGTCAACAAAGACGATTGTATTTTCTCCGAGAATAGTTCGTATTTCTTCTGTATTTGGATTTAAAAGTAATTGTCTTATTGAGGGGTCGTCAGCGTCCAAAAATAGATATTCTTTACCTTCAAGTATTTTTTTTATCAATGTAGTTTTTCCAACCTGCCTTGCTCCAACAATAATAATTGCTTTTCCACTTCCAATCTTATCTCTAATAATATTTTCTACTATTCTCTGATACATTTATTTTTTTACTACAAAAGTAAATTAAATTATCGTAATGACCAAAAGTTATTACCAAAAGTTATTATAACATCTTATCTCTGCTTCCAACTAACGTCAGACTGTCTAAAAAACCTCATCTTATCATCAAAAAAATTGCGAAAAAAACAACAATAAACTTGCTTAATCTATTGATTTTCTGTATATTTACAGTATGAAATACATCAAAAGAAAATAGACAGACACATCGCCTATATTGACAATAAACTTGATGAATATAACAAAATACTTTCTGAAAATGACCACGATAAAAAGCTAAAACAAGAAAATATAGACACTATAAAAGCCGAAATAGAAAAACATAATGAACGTAAACAACAATACAAAAAATTAGAAAAACAATTAAAAGAATCCGGCGAAAAACAAATATCTACCTCCGACTCCGATAGCCGGCACATGATTACTCGTAATAATATCACAGAAGTAGCCTATAATATTCAAACAAGTGTAGATACAAAACGTCTCTACGCGACGTTGCAGTAAAAAAATCATCTCCAAAATCCCCCCGACGTTCGTCGGGGGGATTTTGCTTCGGCGGAAACACAACTGTATAACTTCATACTGGACGGCGATCATACCTATATTGCTGATGGGTTTGTGGTGCTATTTTGGAAATTGATATTTTGTAATAGGAAGTTTCAATTTGCCGTTTTTTAGCTGACCGCTAACGGTTATGTGTATGAGTAGTGGCGGGTTTTTCCGCACTTACTTTCATATTTACACCATTGTTGATTTTATTCATATTGTTTATTTTTTAGCACTTTTCCCGCCATTACTTATACACTGTGTTAGCGGTTTGTTGTTATTCATACTCTTTTGCTTTAATTAATTTCTTTAATTCATCTTTGCTTGGTAATACTGTTAGATAATTACTTGCAAAAATTTGTTCATT
>JALVKK010000144.1 GCA_027033875.1 Flavobacteriales bacterium | reverse complement strand
ATAGTTGTTGGCTTGTGGTTTGTCCGTAAAAAAGACCCAAGCGTCTTCAATCTGTGAAAAACCCGGTTGAAAAATTATCAATAATAAATAAAAAAATACTTGTCTCATGTTTGTTGGTTTGTTGGTTATCTACTGTGTCCGCTCGATCCCGGCATTCGTCGGGATAGTCGGTGATTATTTGTTTGTTGGATAGCCTGTCCCGATCTTTGTCGGTATCGGTTGTCATTTTTGATTTTGCGTTTTACCAATCTTTTTCTTGTTTTTGTTTTTTAGCTTGACCTTTTAATATTTTGGCTTTAATTTTTTTCTGTGTTTTTTGTTCTTTATTTTTTAAGGCTACCAATATCTGTTTTACTTGTTGCGGTGTTAATTTGCTTTTGTGTTTTTGACCTTGTTTTTGTTGTTTCTTTTCTCCCTTTTGTTTTTGTCGGTCTTTTTGTCCTTGCTGTTTTTCTTTTTGTTCTTTGTTTTGATTGTTTTTGTTGTTTTTCTTTTGTTCGTTTTTATTCTGATTCTTTTTATCTTGTTGTTCTTTCTTTTGTTTGTTTTGTTCTTTCTTTTTTTGCTTATTGTTTTTATTCTTATTCTTATTGTTTTTATTCTTATTGTTTTTTTGTTGTTGTTTCAGTTTGCGTTGTGCCAATGCTAAATTATAGCGAGCTTCTTCATCTTCTGGATTTTGACGCAGTGCATTTTTGTAGGCTTCAACCGCTTTTTCATATTTCTTTTTGTGGTACCAAACATTTCCTTGATTAAAATAGGCTTTGGATTTTAGCAAAGGCTCGTTTGCTTGTTTGCCGGATTTTTCAAAATAATGAGCGGCTTCCAAATTTTTATCTTGTTCTGTTTGCGTCAATCCCAAATTATAGGCGGCAATGGCATTAACAGGATCTTTTGCCAGAGCTTTTCTGAAATTTAGTTCCGCTTCATTATAATCGGCTTTATCATAAGAACGAAGCCCTTTATTAATATATTTCGTTACCGCCTTATCTGTTTGCTTGTTTTGTTGAGCTTGTCCGGTGATGATTGTAAGCAATAATAATATAATGATGTATGGTTTCATATTTATTGTTTAATTGATTTTTTTGATGTCCGATGTCGGGTGTAAATCTAATTTATAAAATCTAATTTTAATTATTCATTTCCGTCTCGTTCGAGTTCGTTAAACAAATTCAATTTTCGCAACCATTGGGTTTCTCGTTCCAAAATAATGATATACAAAACTAAAAAGACCAAACCTGCTAATAAAAACCATTGAAATTGATCTTTATATTCAGAAAATTTGGTTGTTTCAAAATCGCGTTTGTCCATATTTTTTAGGGCTTCTTTGATATATTCAACAACCTTGCTTGTGTCATGTCCGTCTATATATTTTCCATTGGATATATTTGCAATTTCTTTTAAAATTTTATCATTTAGACGAGTCATAACCGTTTGTCCGTTTTTGTCTTTTTTATAGCCGTACAAACTTCCGTTCTTTTTGATGGGAATTACCGCACCTTTTTGGGTACCGATACCGATACTGAAAATACTGACACCTTGTTGTGCAGCTTGT
This sequence comes from Flavobacteriales bacterium, assembly GCA_027033875.1. GTDB lineage: Bacteria > Bacteroidota > Bacteroidia > Flavobacteriales > Flavobacteriaceae > WGBX01. The sequence goes on along the minus strand of JALVKK010000144.1, from coordinate 10,867 downwards.
TTGGCGGCATCAACGGCTTTTTGTGAATGATCTTCACCGTCTGATAAGATAATTAAAATTTTGTTGGTATCGTCTTCGTCAAAATAGCCGGTTGCCAGATCAATGGCATCATCGATGGCGGTGCCTTGCGAACTGACCAAATCGGTATTCATATTTTGTAAAAAAATCTTAGCGGCGGCATAATCGGTTGTTATAGGTAATAACGGGTAGGCTTCACCTGCATAAGCAATAATTCCGATACGGTCTGAGACTAAATTATCTACGATTTTTGATACCAAACGTTTTGCTTTTTCCAATCTGGACGGCGGAACATCTTCGGCATCCATACTTTTGGAAACGTCTATCGCAAAAACGATATCCACACCACGTCTTTTGACGGTTTCCAATTTACTACCCATCTTCGGATTGGTTAAACCGGTAATTAAAAACAATAATGCCAATGATAACAGTATCAATTTAAAAAATGCTTTAAAACGCGAACGTTCAATCACAATTTTGTTCTGTAATCTTGTATCTATCAGTGCTTTTTGCTTTTTGCTTTGCCAAATTCGCATATAAAAGTATGCAACCCAAATAATCGGGATGATGACGAGTAAAATAAAATATTCCGGTGCTTCTATCTGATACATTGTTTTTTGGTTTAATTAAATAAAACTTTTCAGCCACGTATAACGCAAAAAACCGACCAAAAATATCAAACCGATAGCTATCAATATGTAAGGACGGTATAATTCTTTGTAATTATAATATCTGGTCTCTTTAATTTCCGTTTTTTCCAATTTGTCGATTTCTTTATATATTTTATTCAGTTTATTATTATCAGTTGCTCTAAAATATTTTCCGTTGGTTTCATCTGCAATTTTCTTCAAAAGATTTTCATCGATTTCGACTTTGGCGTTTTGATAAACAAAACTGCCGTCCGGACGTAAGCCTACCGGTGTAGAAGCATAACCGTTGGTTCCCAGCCCGATGGTATAAACCTTAATCCCAAACTCTTTTGTAAGTTCCAGTGCTGTATTCGGATCTATTTCACCGGTATTGTTTACACCGTCAGTCATTAAAATTATCACTTTACTTTTGGCTTTACTGTCTTTTAAACGGTTAACTGCCGTAGCCAATCCCATTCCGATTGCGGTTCCTTGTTCCAGTTGGTTAAAAAGTTGGTGAAATTTAATATGTCTGATTGCTTGCATTACTATGCGTTGATCAGACGTAATTGGCACTTGTGTATATGCTTCACCGGCATATAAAACAACGCCAAACCGATCGTTAGGTCGTTTTTTGATAAAATTTACAGCGGTTTTCTTTAAGGCTTCCAAACGATTCGGTTTTAAATCGCGAGCCAACATACTGGCAGAAACATCTACTGCCAACATAATATCAATTCCTTTCATTTTTTTGGTTTTGGCTGTTACATCTACCGAACGCGGACGAGCAATTCCAAAACTGATCAATGCCAATGAAATTAAAATCAAACCGGATAATACGGGAAGCATTCTGTTTTTGATGGTTATAAACCCGCCAAATGATACTATGTCCGAATATAACAACTTTGCTCGTTCGTTGTATCTGTAACGAAACAACCATATTGCTAATATAGGTACTAACAATAATAACAGTAGCGCATAAGGTGTATATAATTCGTATTGATCAAATATTTTCATTGTTCCAACTTTCAACTTTTAACTTTCAACTTTCAACTCATCTAACAAGTTCCGCCGATTGCATCACTCTTTCAATCAATGTTGCATTTTCTTTGTTGCCTTCCAAATACATGCCGACTACAAACTTTTCGCCGGTTTCCGTTTGATAAAAACGACTGTCAAATTGAACTTTTAGATTATTACCTTCTAACGGGACATCAGTAATAAAACTACCGAAATAACGTTTACCCTCATCGATATCAGCTTCTTGCAGATAGACTTCTCGAGCTTTGATTTGTTGCAAAATACCGACAATGCTTGTTTTTGTTATATCGGTTTGTTCCGGAATTTGTTGTTTAACGTCAAAACTACCGGCAAGAATTAGATATTTTTTAACCAAATTATTATCACCGTAAACGGCAATTTCGTCAAAAATTTGCGTCATATTTTTTGGCAAAGTATCGAGGGCAGATGAAATATCAATATTGTGCAGAATATGTGGTGTCGTTAAGCCTAATGCAGGCGTACTGCCGTATTCACTGTAAACCCATTCGGCACTTGAAATGTTTTCTTTGAGATTATCTATCAATTTCATTTTGTTGAGATAGTAGTAACCGGATCCGATTACCAATCCTACAAGTAATAAAATGACACTCACGCTGATGACAGCAATTCGTTTTTTACGTTTTTTAGACGCTTCCAATCGTGCTGTTTCTGCTGCTTTTTCATCTGCGATACTCTGTACGATTTGATGGGTAAAATCGATAATATCTTTTACAACATTAAAATCCAAATCAATATCTACCGGATTAGGATTCAGTTTTGCAAATTTAGCCAAATCGGCACGCTTCAATGTTTGTTCAAGACGCTGTAATAATTCATAATTGAAATACGAGCCGTTTTCAAAACGATATTTTTTCAGTTCTTGCAATAATTCACTCGAAATTTTTTCTTTGGCTGACAGATGTAATTCGTTTTCCAAATATTCTTTAAGTGTATCTGTCAATTGCAAATAATGTTCATCAATTTGTTGGTGTAACCATAATTTTTCTTCTGAGAGTTTTTGTAAAGAATTTTGAGCTATTTCGTAAGGGCTTAACACTTTACGTCCAGCAATTATTTGTTGTCGTTTACGGAAAAAGTAATAAATTGCTGGCAAAACGGGAATAAGTAACAGCAACCACCACCATTTTGAGTGAGAGCTTGCGGTTGTATGTGCCGGTTTACCTTCAATATTAACCGGCTCTTTATATCCGTATAAGCCTTGTTTGGTAGTGTCTATCAAAACCGGTAATACTTTGATTTTTAAACTATCGGTTACAAATGTACTGTCGTTTATTTTTATCTGCATGGGCGGAACGACATAATTACCGCTATCCCATTGAGTAATCAAATAATCTTTTTGTAAATCCCGCACCGGTTTGGATTGCAAAGTATCTATATTTGTAGTACGAACCACTTCCAAATCGCCCAAGGACGATAGTTCCGGAAATGAAACGAATGACAAAGTGTCAGTTCGGGTTTTTACGGATAAGCGTATTTGCTCACCTATACGTATTTGTGTGGTATCGGCTTGTATTTGTACATTTGGTATGTTTTGTGCTTGCAATAGACCGGTAACAAATAGTAAAAATAGGTATATCAGATGCTTTATATTCTTTTTCATTTTGACTTTATGCATTTTATCCGCGGGCTTTAAAATATTGCAACATTTTTTTGATATATGATTCATTGGTTGCGACCCAAATTACACCGCTTCCCGATTTTTGAAATGATTTTTTAAAATAATCTTGACGACGTAAAAAGTTAGCATTATGCGTTTTACGTAATTTACGACTGCTTGTATCAACAAATCTGCGTTTTCCGGTTTCCAAATCTTTGACAGTTACCAGTCCCAAATTCGGTATTTCTTTTTCCATTGGATCATAAACCATAATACCTGTTAAATCGTGTTTATTCCCGACTATTTTCAAAGTTTCTTCATAATTTTCATCAATAAAATCCGAAACTAAAAAAACGATGGCTTTTTTCTTCAATACATTATATATAAATTTTAAAGCCATTGATGTATCGGTACGTTTATGTTTCGGGTTAAAATCAATGAGTTCTCTGATTATTCTTAAAACATGAGAACGTCCTTTTTGCGGCGGAATAAACAATTCGATATTATCCGAATACAAAAGCAAACCGACTTTATCATTATTTTGTATAGCGGAAAAAGCCAGTGTTGCAACTATTTCCGTCATCATTTCACGTTTGAGTTGTCCGCGTGTACCAAACCATTGCGAATGACTGATGTCAACTGCCAATAACATGGTCAGTTCGCGTTCTTCTTCAAATACTTTTACAAAAGGTGTCCGATAACGAGCCGTAACATTCCAATCAATATTACGTACGTCATCGCCGTAAGAGTAGGGGCGGACTTCTGAAAAAGTCATACCGCGCCCTTTAAATGAGCTGTGATATTCCCCACCGAAAATGTGATCGGACAGACGTTTGGTCTTAATCTCGATTTTACGTACCTTTTTAAGTATTTCCTTCGTAGTCATTTGTTTAGTTGAAAGTTGAAAGTGGATTTTTAATATTCAATTCCTCATTTCTTCAAAAGAAGCCGGTCATTTCGGTACATTCCCCCGACGAAAGTCGGGGTCGGAACACTCAATGACCTTTCATCGATTCATCGATTCATCATTACTACGGCACTTCAACTGTATTTACTATTTTATTGATAATCTCTTCACTTGTTAAATTTTCGGCTTCAGCTTCATAAGTCAGTCCGATACGGTGTCGCAATACATCGTGTATCATAGCCCGCACATCTTCGGGAATAACAAAACCGCGTTTATTGATAAAGGCATAAGCCTTTGATGCGATAGCCAAATTGATACTGGCACGAGGTGAGGCACCGAAATTTATTAGCGGTTTGAGGTCGTTTAAAGCATATCGATCGGGGTAACGGGTTGCAAAGACAATATCTAAAATGTATTGTTCTATCTTCGGATCAAGATATATTTCGTTAACGACTTCACGTGCTTTTAATATTTGTTCGGTTGTGGTAACGGCTTGTACTTTATTGATATCACCTTGCAGATTACGTCGCATTATTTCCAATTCTTCTTTTTGCGACGGATAATCAATAATGGTTTTTAGCATAAATCTATCGACTTGCGCTTCCGGTAACGGATATGTACCTTCTTGTTCCACAGGATTTTGGGTAGCCATAACCAAAAACGGTTCTTCCAGTTTGTAAGTTTCTTCGCCTATGGTAACTTGTCGTTCTTGCATAGCTTCCAGCAATGCGGATTGTACTTTTGCCGGTGCGCGGTTTATCTCGTCAGCTAAAATCAAATTGGCAAAAATCGGTCCTTTTTTTACTTCAAATTTGTTTTCTTGAATATTGTATATCAAAGTTCCGATAACATCTGCCGGTAACAAATCCGGTGTAAATTGAATCCGGCTGAAATTAGCATTAATTGCTTTTGCCAATGTGTTGATTGCCAAGGTTTTTGCCAATCCGGGAACCCCTTCGAGCAAAATATGACCTTTGCCGAGTAATCCGATGAGCAGGCGATCAATCATTTTTTCTTGTCCTACGATAACTTTGTTGATTTCAAATTTAAGAATATCGACAAAGCCACTTTCGTTCAAAACACGTTCATTGAGTTCGTTTACATTTATTATATTTTCCATATCGAGTTTTTTTTCAATGCAATTTTACAACAAAATTATGCCAATAAACAATGCGTTAGTAAGATTTAGCATAATTTTAATATTTTTCTAACAAATTTGTTAATATAACTGACAATATTGCAGGCGTTTTGATATCCTGTATCAAACGAAATATCAATTTTCGATTTTCAATGGCATTCGTGCTTTCGGTACCAAACTTAAATCTGAAAATTGTTGATCTAAATATTTAAGATAACCGACTATGGCAATCATAGCGGCATTGTCAGTTGTATATTCAAATTTAGGTATAAATACTTTCCAACCTAATTGTTCTTGTGCGTCTAACAAGGCTTTTCTGATACCGGAATTTGCCGAAACGCCACCGGCTATGGCTATTCGTTTGATACCTGTTTGTTCGACGGCAAGTTTGAGTTTATCCATTAATATTTGAACAATAGTATATTGTATGGAAGCAGACAAATCGGCAAGATTTTCTTGAATAAATTCCGGATTTTCTTTGGTTTGTTTTTGTAAAAAATATAAAATAGCTGTTTTCAATCCGCTAAAACTGAAATTTAATCCGGCTACACGTGGTTTGGTAAACTTGAATGCTTTGGGATTTCCTTCTGTAGCATAGCGGTCAATGAGCGGTCCGCCCGGATAAGGAAGTCCCATTATTTTGGCAGATTTGTCAAAGGCTTCGCCAACGGCATCGTCCAGTGTTTCACCTAAGACATTAAAATTAAAATGACTATCAACTTGAACTATTTGGGTATGTCCGCCACTGATAGTCAGGGCTAAAAATGGAAATTCGGGCAGTTGCATTTCATCGTCTTGAATAAAATGTGCCAAAATATGTGCTTTCATGTGATGAACACCTATAAGCGGGATATCCAGTGCCAAACTCAAGGATTTGGCAAACGAAGCACCGACCAACAACGAACCGAGTAATCCGGGTCCTTCCGTAAAAGCAATAGCAGATAAATCTTTTTTATCGATTCCGGCATCTTTTAAAGCCGTATCGACCACAGGCACGATGTTTTGTTGATGCGCTCGAGATGCCAGTTCGGGTACAACACCGCCGTATTGCTCGTGAACGGCTTGATTGGCCACTTTGTTGCTGATAATTTTACCGTCTTTTAGTACTGCGGCGGCCGTATCATCACAAGAGGATTCTATTCCTAAAATATAAATGGATTTATTATTTTTGCTTTTTGCTTTTTCAGGCATAAAAATTGCTATTTTTATTGGCAAAATTACTATTATCTCAACGATATTAAAAGAATTGTAAAAATATTATCCCGTATTTTGATTATCTTCTTGATAATCATTATATTGCTGTCGTTGATTTTGTCTATACCTTCGGTACAAACTGCTATTGCCGGACGTGTTGCTCACAAAATAAATGCCGATACCGGAGTGAATATTGCGATAGATAAACTGCAAATTACTTTATCAGGGGCAATTATACTGAAAGATTTTAGGGCTTTGGATTCTCATCGAGATACGATTTTTTATGCCAAACGCTTACAAACTTATATCAGAAATCCGTGGAAAGTTAAGGTCGATAATAATTTAAAATTAGGTTATACGATTATTGATAATTTACACGGAAAAATAATTTATTATAAAGATGCTAAAAAATCAAATTTAGATGTTTTTATCGATAAAATCAGTGGTAAATCCGATAGCGATAACAAGAAACCGCCATTTGCCGTTTATGTACAGAAACTAAAATTAACGCACTCTGAATTTCAATATTTAGACTACAATTCAAAACATTCCAAATTGTTGGATTTCAGTGATTTGAATGCGGAACTAACCGGTTTTGAGCAAATTGCCGACCGCGTTGCTTTTCAGCTTGAGCAACTGCAAATGTTTGATTATCGCGGTGTACAGATTGATAAATTAAGTACTTATTTTAAATATGATGCACACAGTATTGATTTTAACAATTTGATATTGAAAACACCCAATTCCGAACTGGCGTTAAATTTGCGTTTTCTTTCGCCCGACAGAGGATATAAAGATTTTAATAACCGGGTGCATCTCAAAGGAATTATAAAAAAAGCGGATGTTTCTACGGCAGAATTGAATAAATTCGGTAAAGTATTTGATAAAACCAGAAAAATCCGTTTACAAACCCTATTGTCCGGAACTTTGAATGATTTAAAATTGCGAAATTTGGTAGCATCTACCGACAACCGTATTAGAATCAAAGGACAAATTGATTTAAAAAACATTTTTAATGAGAAATATTTTGTTGTGGATAGTCATTTAAAGCAACTTGATCTTTCTTTTGACAAAGTAAACAACCTGATTCCAAACATATTAAGTCCAAAATTGATTCAAACTTTTAAAGCCTTTGGCGATTTTGAAATGGCGGGTGATTTGCTTTACGGAACCGACATATTGCAAACTAATTTGGACGTATTATCCGATTTAGGGGATTTGTCGGTCAATTTAAAAATGAATAACTTAACCCATATATCAAAGACAGTATATCGAGGACAGGTAGCTACTGAAAATTTTAAAATAAAATCGTTTATAAAAGAGGAAGTTGATGATTTATCGGCAAACTTCAAAATTAACGGAACCGGATTGACCTTAAACTCATTGAATGCCAATTTAATAGGAGATGTTAGTGCCATTACTTATAAGAATTATACGTATCATAATATTGAGATTAACGGTGATTTTAAAAAACGCTTATTTCATGGACAAATTGATATAGCCGATAAAAATTTGGAAATGGATTTTAACGGGTTGGTAGATTATTTACAACCTGAGCGAAAATTGGATTTTTTCGTGCAAGTCTGTCATGCCAATTTGTATAATCTCAATTTTACTAATGATGAATTTGCGAGGTTTAGCGGAGAAGTTTATATAAAAGCAGAAGGTACCGGTATTGAGGACGTTGTTGGAAAGTTGGAAGCACACAATTTGAAAATAGCCAATCAATATAACACCTATAAATTTAATGATTTTTCGATGTCTTCCTTTTTTAACGAAGAAATGGAACGCCGGATATTATTCAAATCATCGGATATAGCGGATGGTTATATTCGCGGTAAATTCAAATTCGAATCCGTTCCGCTTTTGATACAAAATGCTTTGGGAAGCGTATTTGCTAATTATAAATTAAAACCTGTTGAAAATCAACAGTATATGTTTTATAAATTACATATCCACAACAAAATAGTTAATTTGTTATATCCGGATATAAAGCTAGCCGAAAATACTTTACTTAGTGGTAAAATAGATTCAAAAGATAATAAATTGAAACTGAAATTATCGTTCCCGGAATTATCTTTTGCCGGAAATCATTTTAATAATTTGAATTTGAATATTGATAATAAAAACCCGTTATACAATATTTTCTTAAAAATAGATAGTATCAATACAGGATTTTACAAGTTTAACAATTTACGTTTGTTGAATACAACCATCAATGATACATTATATTTAAAAGCAAAATTTAAAGGCGGTACGCAATTCAATGATCAGTATGATATCGCATTCTTTTATACTATGGATGAATTTCAAAATTTTGTGTTTGGTCTGCAAAAATCCGTTTTGAATTTTAAAAATGTCCCTTGGTTGATCAATCCGGATGTCAATTTGAATAGGATTGTTTACAGTCCGGTAGCCGATTCGTTAAAAATAGATCAAGTCGGAATTTATCACGATAACGAAAGTGTCGGAATTATCGGAATCAAGTATAAAGACTCTCTTGATTTTATGGCACAATTGGATAATATTGATTTGGAATATATTACACCTCATCTCAATGATTTTAGTTTTGAAGGTAAAATGAACGGACAAGTGCATTTGACAAAATATCATACTAATATATTACCGTCTGCTGTTTTGAGTATCAATAATTTTAAACTCAATCGGCATCTTTTGGGTGATTTAAACCTGAAAGTCAGCGTTTTGCCCGGAAAGAATATATTTGTGGATATGTCGGTGTTAAAAAATAAAATTCAATCTTTAAAATTACTCGGTTATGTCGATATGAAAAAAAAGACACCGGTTGTAAATGCCAATTTGGTACTTAACGATTTTTCTGTAAAACCTTTACAAAATTTATTTAAAGAAACTTTTTCCAATATCAGAGGTAAACTTGCCGGAAGGGTTAAATTGAATGGTAAAATCGATAATTTATCTTTTGACGGCAAATTAAGCACAAATAATTTCGGTCTAAATATACTTGCTTTAAATACGGATTATCAGTTTGAAAATCATTCTGTTATCTATTTGCACGATCAAACTTTCGAACTGAAAAATGCCCGTTTTTTTGATACAAAATACAAATCAAAAGCCAATATTACCGGTACTATTAAACATCATAATTTTGATAATTGGCATTTGGATTTGAATATTGATACGGATAATATTTTGGTATTGGATACCCCGCAAGACCCTATGGAGATGTTTTACGGTACGGTTTTTACCGGTGGAAAAGCAAGAATATACGGTTCGGTAAATCAATTAAAAATTGATGCGGAAATGCAGACCAAACCTAAAACCTATTTAGTATTGACTTTGACAGATTATGAATCAATAACCGAAAATGATTTTGTCAGAATTGTGTCCAAACAAGATTATACCAAAGAAAAAAGTAGTAAAAAAGACAAGCGAAAAGTTTATGAAGGACTCGAAATGAATTTCGATTTGGATATAACGCCTGATGCACAAGTGGAAATTTTGCTCGATCAAGAGTTTGGAAGTACACTGGTTGCCAATGGAACGGGCTTGGTTTTGATGAATGTTAATACCAACGGTCAATTTAATATTTTTGGTGATTTTGCCGTCGAAAAAGGTGTATACAATTTTAAATATGCCGGTGTTATCGACAAAAAATTTGTTGTCGAACCCGGTAGTTTTGTCAGCTGGGAAGGCGACCCTTATAATGCTACATTAGATATTGAAGCACTTTATGAAACATTTGCAGATCCTACGGTTTTACTCGCCAATCAGGGAATGATTGCAAAAAAAATGCCGGTTCAAGCTATCATTTATCTGAAAGACAAATTAGTCAAACCGGTTATAAATTTTGATTTGAAATTACCAAAAGCCAATGCTGTTTTGCGCTCGCAAGTAGATTATATATTGAGTGATCCCGACAAAAAAACATTGCAGGTTTTATCTTTACTTTCTTTTGGTGATTTTATCAATGAGAATGACTATAATTTGTCTAAACGTGCCGGAGAAGGTGTCGTCAAAACATTTACCGAAAAAGGTTTAAATATCTTAAACGGTCTGATGGCACAAGACGATAAATTTCAAGTAAATCTGAACTATACAAGCGGTGATGAAAATATCGAAAACAATTTGATTACCGACCCGCAAGTCGGTTTGAGTTTGGTAACTAAAATTAACAAAAAAGTCTATATCAATGGTAAAATCGCTATCCCCGTCGGACGTTATACCAAATCATCTATAGTCGGTGATGTCGAATTGGAAGTTTATGTCGATAAAAAAGGCAATTTGATATTTCGCGTTTTTAACAAACAAACAGAATTGGAATATATCGGTCAACAAGAAGGTTA
>JALVKK010000143.1 GCA_027033875.1 Flavobacteriales bacterium | reverse complement strand
TTACTCAAACAAATACCGTATGTCTTAAAAAGCATTCAAAAAGAAAAGAAAATGACTGCTGCGTTTGTTAAAAAATATGATTTGGATATGATTATTTCGGATAATCGTTTCGGCGTATATTCAAATAAAGTTAAATCCGTTTATCTTACCCACCAACTAAAAGTATTATCCGGTTGGACAGGCAAATTCACTACTTGGATACATAAAAAAATTTATAATAAATACGATGAAATTTGGGTGCCTGACGTTGCCGGTAAGCCGAATTTGAGTGGTAAATTAAGTCATTTTTCAAAATATATCAACTATAAAATCAAATATATCGGCATATTAAGCCGGATGAAACCGAAAAACTTGCCTAAAAAATATGATGTTTTAGCCATTTTGTCCGGACCGGAACCGCAACGCAGTCAATTGGAAAACATTTTATTAGAAAAATTTAAAACTTTAAACTTAAAAATCGCATTGGTTCGTGGTGTTGTTGACAACAAAAAAAATATTGAAAATCAACATGATATAACAATGTTTAATTATGTTACCGCCAAAGAATTAGAGCAACTAATCAACCGGTCCGAAGCAGTGATTTGTCGTTCGGGTTACACTTCAATTATGGACATGGCAAGCATGCAAAAAAAAGTATTGATGATACCTACTCCCGGTCAAGATGAACAACAATACTTAGCCGGACATCTGTCGAAATTTTTTGATGTCAAAATTCAAACGCAAAAAAATATCATACTTACAGACAATATTATCAGTAAATTAACAGCCATTGATTTACCTTATCAAAAAAACGTTTTTTGAAATAAAAAAATTAACATTTTTTTTATTTACACATATTTGTTTTTTTTGTAAATTTGAGGATAATTTAAAATTCAATAATTATGAAAAAAATTTATGCTTTAATTATCGCTTTCACAACTACTTTTATATCATTTGGACAAGCTACCGATTTATATATAAGTATGTATGGTGAAGGCAGTAGTAGTAACAAATTCATCGAGATTTACAATGGAACCGGAGTAGATGTCGATTTATCAAACTATAGTGTTGAAGAATATACTAATGGTGCAGCAACTGCTTCGCATACCGAAACATTTAGTTCCGGAACAATATTAGCAAACGGTGATGTATATGTTATTGCCAATAACAATGCCGACCCGCAAATCACCGGTGTAGCCGATATTACCAGTTCCGTAACATTTTTTAACGGTGATGATGCTATTGCTTTGTTAAAAAACGGTACTGTCATAGATGTGATAGGAGAAATCGGTGTTGATCCGGGTTCAGGCTGGGACGTCGCCGGTGTTATACAAGCTACAAAAAACCATACGTTGACCAGAAAATCTTCAGTTTGCAGTCCTAATGACAACTGGGTTTCGTCAGCAGGAACCGATGCCAATGATTCCGAATGGATAGTTACGGGAAGAGATACAGGTTGGGGAGATTTAGGATCCTTTACCGGTTGTGCCAGTTCGCCGGTATTATCTATTACCTCACCTACTCCTAATGAAACACTTGCACCAACTACCAGTGTTGACGTAGCTTTTACCGTTCAAAACTTCAACGTAGCACAAACAGGTGGCGACGGCCATATTGCGTGGGATTTAGACAACAGTGGCACTTGGACCATGCAATATGATACCAACCCTATTGCTTTAACAGGTTTGTCAGCAGGTTCTCATACCGTTGATGTAAAATTGGTTGATAATAACGACGCCGATTTGAACCCGTCAGTAGAAACCAGTGTATCTTTTAACATTGCTTCATATACACAAGTAACAACCTTAGCCGATTTAAGAGCAGGTACCTTAAATGAATATTATCATTTTACCGGTGAAGCTTATGTTTTAGGTGGATACGCAAGCCAGAACGGTAATGGTATAGGATACGTGCAAGATGCCACTGCCGGTATAAAAGTCTATGTACATGCCGGTACGACTACCAACCAACCTACCATAGGTGACGGTGTTTCGGATTTAAAAGGTAAACTCATAGAATATCACGGTGTTTTGGAAATTGAATTAACAGAGGATTTTACTTTGACAGGCAACAATCAGGTACAAACACCGCAAATTGTTACAATTGCCGATTATCTCGCCAATCACGAAGATTATGAATCCGAATTAATCCGTTTTGAAAATGTAACGATTGACCCTGACGGAGACACGGAATTTCAAGCTAATCATAACTACGATGTAAGTGACGGTACCGATACTGTTATTTTAAGAACTTCTTTTCCCGATTTGGAAAATCAAACCATTCCTACCGGCGCACAAAATATAACCGGTATTGCCGGAGAATATAATTCTAATCCTCAGTTTTACCCTCGTAACATTAATGATTTTGAAGCCGTTTCAGTTACAACGCCTACATTAACTATAACCGACCCTTCTAACGGCGAAGTTTTTACACCCAACATTACCGATATTGATGTAACTTTTACCGTTCAAAACTTTAACGTTGCACAATCCGGCGGTGACGGACATGTTGCGTGGCGTTTGGATAACGGTACTTGGAATATCCAAACAGATACAAATCCAATTGCTTTAACAGGTTTGTCAGCAGGTTCTCATACCGTTGATGTAAAATTGGTTGATAATAACGATGCCGATTTGAACCCGTCAGTAGAAACCAGTGTATCTTTTAACATTGCTTCATATACACAAGTAACAACCTTAGCCGATTTAAGAGCAGGTACCTTAAATGAATATTATCATTTTACCGGTGAAGCTTATGTTTTAGGTGGATACGCAAGCCAGAACGGTAATGGTATAGGATACGTGCAAGATGCCACTGCCGGTATAAAAGTCTATGTACATGCCGGTACGACTACCAACCAACCTACCATAGGTGACGGTGTTTCGGATTTAAAAGGTAAACTCATAGAATATCACGGTGTTTTGGAAATTGAATTAACAGAGGATTTTACTTTGACAGGCAACAATCAGGTACAAACACCGCAAATTGTTACAATTGCCGATTATCTCGCCAATCACGAAGATTATGAATCCGAATTAATCCGTTTTGAAAATGTAACGATTGACCCTGACGGAGACACGGAATTTCAAGCTAATCATAACTACGATGTAAGTGACGGTACCGATACTGTTATTTTAAGAACTTCTTTTCCCGATTTGGAAAATCAAACCATTCCTACCGGTGCGCAAAATATAACCGGTATTGCCGGAGAATACAACGGTACACCTCAGTTTTATCCCCGTAACATCAATGATTTTGAAGATTATGTAGGTATTGTCGAAAACAATATAGATGCTTTGGAAGTTTATCCAAATCCCGCCGGCAACCAAGTTTATGTAACTTCCGCTTCCGGAAATACTAAGCAAATTGCGATTTACGATGTTTTGGGTAAAATCATATTCCAAGCAGAGATCAATGACGGTCAAGCCATTAACATTAGCCAATTAAAAGCCGGTGTTTATATGATGAAAGTTGTTGAAAACAATCATTTAGCTTTACGAAAAATAATTGTTAAATAAAATACAATCATTTAATATTCTAAAAAAGACTGTCTTTTTTTTGACAGTCTTTTTTGTTTCTTTGTCAATTTATATATATTTGTCAAAAAAAAACCTTGAACGGTTAAATAATGATAAAAAATGGAAAAAGGTCAAAGCTTTAATAACTTGAATGAAGCTCAAAAAATCCAATTGTTGCAACAATTGGTCAAAATGGCAAAAGCCGATAAAATTTTCAAATTCGTAGAATTAAAATATCTGACGGAAATAGCTGAATTGTTGAATATATCTGCTGCCCGTTTAGATGAAATTATCGAATCGGACAAAGTGGGACCTCTACCCAAATCCATGCTGGAACGAGCCAGACAATTATATCGTTTAACGGTTATGATGATGATTGATCATATCATCACCAAAGAAGAATTGATTTTGCTTAAAACATTTGCTATTGAATTGGGTTTATCACCGGATAATGTAGATACGATGATTACAGCTATGAATAACAACAAAGGAGGTATGTTGTTAAACAAACAATTGATTGAAATTTTTTCAATAGACTTGAATTGATGAAATGAGATTAGAAGAAAAGATTACATTACTCAAACAATTATATCAAATGAGTAAAGTCGATAATGAAATAAGCGATAAAGAATTCAATTTTTTGCTTGATTTATCCGTATCCTTAGAAATCCCTTTTGAAATTATCAGTGATATTTTTGAAGAAAAATCTATACATTTAAAAGAATCTATTCCAATAAACACTTTTGAACGGATTATCCAGATTTACAGGCTGGCATTGATGATGAATATAGATAAACATGTAAAATTTGAAGAAGTCAATTTGTTAAAAAATATTGCAATTGAATTAAAACTGCCTTCGGAACCTGTTGACAATCTGTTAAAAAGCATAATTAATAGCCCTGACGGCATTTTGCAACCCGAAGAAATTATTGAGATTTTTAATATAACCGG
>JALVKK010000142.1 GCA_027033875.1 Flavobacteriales bacterium | reverse complement strand
CAAGCCGAAATTCACCTCAAATATGCCGGTTATATCGAAAAAGAAAAATTGAATGCCGATAAACTCAACCGCTTGGAAAATATTCCCATTCCCGATGATTTTGATTTTTCTAAAATTAAATCAATCTCTTATGAAGGACGCGAAAAATTGATGAAAATCCGGCCCAAAACCATCGCCCAAGCCGGTCGTATCAGTGGCGTTTCTCCCAGCGATATTTCGGTTTTACTGGTCTATATGGGACGGTGATTGTATTGGTACGGAATTTGAAAAAGGGGATTTTATTTTTTAATTACTTATCAACCTAAAAATATCTATATCACTAAGAATTACTAAATTTGCAATAACCTTAAAAAAATTATTAGCTTTTAATACAAAATATGGACCTCAAACAATATTTGGACAGTACTTATTTAAAAACACCGGCTCAATCGGGATTGAGTGAAGCGGAAACCGAAGCCAAGGTCAAACAAATTGTTCAAGAAGCTATTGACAACGGATTTTATCTGGTAATGATTCGACCGGAATTTGTCAAAATGGCAAGACAATTGATTGATCAAGCAGGCTCACCGGTTAAAGTCGGAACCGTAATCGGTTTTCCCGAAGGGACTTTAAATTTCAAATTGAAATTGGCAGAAGCTCAAAAAGCTCTTAATGACGGAGCGGACGAATTGGACTATGTCGTTAATTATGAGGCATTTAAGAAAGGAGAGGCCAACTATGTCAAAAAAGAAGTGTTTGAAGGAAGTTTGTTGGCGGTAAAAAACGGCAAAGTAGCTAAATGGATTATCGAAGTAGCTGCTCTGACACCCGATGAAATTGCCGGATTGACCGTTTTGATTCGCGATATAGTCGTACAAACCATAGGTTTGGATAAAGCTTCTAAGGTATTTGTCAAGTCATCGACCGGATTTTATCAAACCCGCAACGAACAACCCAACGGCGCTACACCTGAAAGCATTAAAATAATGCTTGAAAACGCCGGAGAATTACCCGTAAAAGCTGCCGGTGGCGTACGCAACTATGACGATGCCGTCAAAATGATAGAACTTGGCGTCAAACGTATCGGCACCTCATCAGCCAAAACCATTGCTGACGGAGGTAAAGCACAAGGAACCTATTAATTATGTGGCATTGAACAAACATCATATGCCTTAAAAAATCTGAAATCTGAAATCGCAAATCTGAAATCGCAAATCTGAAATTAGATTTACACCAAATAAACACAAATGAACACCACAAAAAAATATTACGGTCTTATATTGTTGATACTATGCTTTTATTCGGTAAAAGCGCAAGTAGTCGATTTAAATACGCCTCGTAGCACGTTTTTTACACATTTAAACAATTTATCCACCGAAAATTTTCATCCGAAAGAAGCCGCTAAAACCCTTTACGGATTGCCGGTTGAAGAAGCAAAAAACAAAGCCTTAAGGCTCAAATACATCTTTGAAGGCAAAGGTTTGTATATTGAATATAACAATATCCCCAACGATCCGGAATATACCGATTCAATCAATTTTCCGATACCTAAGCACGCTTAT
Organism: Flavobacteriales bacterium; assembly: GCA_027033875.1. GTDB lineage: Bacteria > Bacteroidota > Bacteroidia > Flavobacteriales > Flavobacteriaceae > WGBX01. The sequence continues at coordinate 11,253 of JALVKK010000142.1, read as the reverse complement.
AAGCCTTTTCCGTATCGATTACCCGAAATTTATCTCGAAAAATACGGTAATAATTGGTATTATTCAAAAAATACCATTGCTAAAATAGATTATTTGTATCAACATATTTACCCTTTGGGTGCCGAAATCATTTCTCAGTATGTGCCGGATTATTTAAAAGATAAATTTTTCGGTTTGGAAATCTGGCAATGGTTAGGTTTGTTTTTAGCCTTACTTTTGACTTATTTTTTACATTTGTTATTTAAGAAAATCCTGTTTAATTTCTTACATTTTGTCAAACAACGTGTTACTAAAATCTCAATAGAAAATCTCGATGAACGCTTACGACAGTTTTCACACCCTTTATCATATATTTTCGGTATCTATATCTTGGAGATGTTGGTTCCGTATTTACTATTGGGACAAGAAGTCAGCAATTGGTTTATATCCGCCTTGAATTTTGCCAAAATAGTCTTTTGGATTTTTGTGTTTCTCAAGTTGGTCGATGTATTTATGGCTGTTTACAGTCATCGGGCTTCCAAAACTGAAAATTTGCTGGACGACCAACTGCTTCCGATTTTAAAAAATTCACTCAAAGGCTTGGTTGTTATTATCGGCTTATTCAAATTTTTTATTATTATGGGGGCTGACCCCAAAGCCGTTATAGCCGGTGCGTCTATCGGGGGATTGGCATTGGGTTTAGCGGCACAAGATACGGTCAAAAACCTGATAGGAACTTTGATGATTTTTGTCGATAAACCTTTCAAAATAGGTGATTGGATACTCGTGGACGGCATTGAAGGCAGTGTCGAAGAAGTCGGTTTTCGCTCGTCTATCATTAGAGCTGCCGATACCTCTGTTTTTAAAATACCGAACAGCAAACTTTCGGAAGCAGCCGTCAACAATATGGGCAAACGGATTTATCGCCGTTATCAAACCAAATTGGGTATCCGCTACGATACACCGCCCGAACTGATAGAAGAATTTGTCGAAGGCATCAAACGAATCATCGAACTGCACCCGACTACACGTAATTACGCCAATTATACGCCGTATAATTCGGTTCCGTATAATGTCGAATTTGTCGATTACGGCGATTCGTCCCTTCAGATTTTACTCAATGTATATTTTATGACTAACGACTATGCCGAAGAATTGCACGGACGCCATATTTTATTACTCGGTATTTTAAAATTAGCCAATGCTCTCGGTGTGGAATTTGCCTTCCCGTCGCAAACCTTGTTTATGGAACTCTTCCCTGATAAACAACCGGCTTATCCCGAATACAATACGGATAAGGCAAATATTGAAAAAATCATGAAAGAAGTGATTGAAGAATTTAAACAAAAAATCAGTAAATATTGATTAGAAAACACTATCAAAAAATAATGGCGGTATTTTACGATCCGTTTATGAAATCCTTGGAAAGGGTTTTGACGAAACATCGGCGAAAACTATTGCAAAACACCTCCGGAAAAGTTTTGGAAGTCGGAGCGGGAACCGGCGTAAATTTCGCTTTGTATCCGAAACATGCGGAAGTTTTTGCCGTTGAACCTTCCGTTCCAATGTATAAACGAGCGGTAAAAGCCGCAGCAGATTATCCGAACATCCACGTTTTTAATATTGGAATTGAAGCCGTCAAAAACCATCCGGAATTGCCGGAAAAATTTGATTTTATTACATCTATGCTGGTACTTTGTACCGTCCCCGATCCGCAACTCGCTACAAATATTTATTACGACATTCTAAAACCGGAAGGCAAATTGTTAGTCTTAGAACATATTCATGCCACCGGACGTATTTACGGTAAAATTCAAACAATAATCAATCCGCTATGGCGACCTGTTGCTGACGGTTGCAATTTGACCCGACGGCAAGACCGCATACTTAAAAATGCAGGATTTAAACCGCTAGTGGAAAAATATTTTTCGCTCGGTACGGATTGGTATGAAGCTGTTATGAAGACAGAAAAAATTATTTAATCCCAATATCGAATATTTATTATTTATACGAAATATTTGTTTATAACAGTGAATAAATTTGTTTTTGATTCCTTACAAATTATCTTTTTTAATTATTTTTATTTTCTGTACCTTTGACCTGTTATTTAATCACCTAAAATTTATATGATGAATAAGATAATATTAGTATTTGTTTTATATTTGGTGCCTTCTTTCGGATTTAGCCAAAAAATACATAAAAAAGACTTGTTAACAATCGAAAAATCCGTTTATAAAAAAGCTTTAAAAAACTATGATATAAATGCGGCTAAAAATGCGGTTTACCGTATTTTAGAATTGGAAGGTGAGCAGTCAACCTATTTAGACACACTGGCTTATATCTATTTTAAACAACAAAATTACATGTCTTGTTTACAAGTTTCCAATAAAATTTTGAAACAAAAAGAAAAAAAAGATATACTCGAATTTAAAGCGGTTTCATTGGAAAAACTCAATGATTTAAAATCAGCGATTGATGTGTATGAAAAAATATACGCCATCAACAATGATGTTGTGTCAGCTTACAAATTGGCGCAATTGCAACAGCAAATTAAACGATCTGCCGAAGCTTTTACGACTTTAAAAAGTGCCGAAAATTTAAAATTCCCCGAAGAACTGACTATTACTTTCCCAACAACCAAAAAAGGACAAATACAAAATGTACCTTTCAAAGCGGCGTTTTATAATTTATTGGCATTAACGGCTTATGATCTGCACAATTACAAAATTGCCTTAAAATATTATGATGAAGCCTTAAAAGTTTACCCTGACTTTTTCGTTGCTAAACAAAACCGGCAAGTAGTCAAAATGTTGCAGGACAAATTGAAAGATAAAAATAAAAAAAATTAAAGTAGCTGAGTGCCCCCCGACTTTCGTCGGTGGGTGTACCGATAAGAGGTCACTGAGTGCCACGACGAAGGAGTGGTGTACCGAAGTGCCGAAACCGACCTACATCGGCACAAGCTATCAAATAACCAAATAAACGATTAACCAAATCATCAATGAAAAAAGAAATGAAAAAATTTTTATGTATTCTGGGATTCCTGTTCATAATCAACCCTTTAACAGCACAAAAAAAATTACTGCAAAGCGGTCCCATGATTGGACGCGTTAATAAAACTGATGTCAAACTCTGGGCACAAACCAATCAACCGGCAACCCTACAGTTTGCTTATTGGGAAAAAAGCAAGAGTGATGCCAAACAATTCTCAGAGAAAATCCATACAGAAAAAAAAGACGGCTATACGGCACAAGTCATTATTGACGGACTTAAACCCGGTACAACTTACCGCTATCAGTTGCTTATCAACGGCAAAAAAGTTAAATTTAATTATCCCACAACTTTCAAAACGCAGCAAGTGTGGGCCTATCATCATGCCCCGCCCGATTTTAGCTTTGCTTTTGGTTCCGGTGCTTATATCAACGATCCTGTTTTTGATCGCGCCGGCAAACCTTACGGCGGACAATATGAAATATACCGAAATATCGCCAACAAAACCCCCGATTTTATGATTTGGGACGGTGATAATGTGTATCTGCGTCAGAATGAATGGGACAGCAAAAGCGGCATTATTTACCGTTATACGCACGATTGGTCCATACCCGAAAAACAACAACTGTTTGCTACGGTACCACATTACGCTATTCTTGATGACCACGATTTCGGACCCAATGACAGTGACGGCAGTTTTTGGAACAAAGACACCACTATTGAGGTTTTTAATCTGTTTTGGGCTAATCCCAAACACGTCAGTGGTTTGAAAAGCGCCACATTCCAATTTAGCTACAACGATGCTGAGTTTTTCTTACTCGACAACCGCTATTACCGCGACCCTAACGACTTGACCACCAAAGACCCGAAAACCATCTTGGGCAAAAAACAACTCAATTGGCTCAAAAACGCTTTGGTATTCAGCAAAGCCCGATTCAAATTTATCGTTATGGGCGGACAGTTTTTAAATACCGCCCGTAATTATGAAACCTATTCCAATCACGGCTTTGATAAAGAACGCCTTGATATTATAGATTTCATTTATAAAGAAAAACTTAAAAATGTGATTTTCCTCACCGGCGACAGACATATGACCGAAATAAGCCTGCTTGATAACGGCAATAAATTCCCGAAAATTTGGGATATTACGGTCTCTCCTTTTACCTCGGGACCCAATACACATGCCGAAAATGAACCCAACCGTTTGCGTGTACCCAATACCTTGATAATGGAGCGCAATTTTGCGATTTTTAATATTGTAGGCAAAGGCAAAGACCGTCATATCAAAATAGATTTTTTCGACCAAAAAGGTAAATTAATCAAAAGTTTTACAATTAAGCAAGATGTTGATTATCAACCTTATCCGCAACCCCGCAAACGACATAAGAAAGGCAAAAAGTAATTATTCGCTATTAATCATTCGTAATTCGTAATTGACCATTCGTAATTGAAAATTAATTAACTTTGCAATCAAAACAAAAAAACTTTCAACTTTGAACTTTCAACTTTCAACTAATTAGCATGAATATAATTATACCCATGGCCGGACTCGGAACCCGTTTGCGTCCGCATACTTTACAAACGCCCAAACCACTTATTCCTGTAGCCGGCAAAAGTATAGCCGAAAGGCTGGTCAGAGAAATTGCAAAAGTGATGCAACAACCTATCGATAAAATTTCGTTTATCATCAGAGAATCATTTGGTAAAGACGTTGAAAAACAGTTGCTTGATATAGCTTCGGACATAGGCGCTTCAGGTCAAATAGATTATCAAAATGAAGCCTTAGGAACGGCGCACGCCATATTCAGTGCCAAAAGTTTGCTCAACGGACCTGTTGTGGTGGCTTATGCAGATACTTTGTTTAAAGGAGCTTTTGAATTGGACGAAAAAGCCGACGGTATTATCTGGGTAAAAAAAGTCGATAAGCCGGAAGATTTCGGCGTAGTCAAACTCAATAATCATAACGAAATAGAAGGTTTTGTCGAAAAACCTAAAAAATTTGTCTCCGATTTGGCCATAATCGGCATTTATTATTTCAAAAAAGGCGAGCAACTTAAAAAAGAAATTCAATACCTGTTTGACCATGATATTCGAGTAGGTGGCGAATACCAGTTGACCACCGCTTTGGAAAACATGAAACAAAAAGCTTTGATTTTTAAACCCGGTACGGTTTCCGACTGGATGGATTTCGGCAATCCTAAAATAGCTGTTGAAACCAATGCAAAAATATTAAAATATGATTTTGAAGAAAAAGTCAAATTGATTTCAAAATCTGCTAAAATCGTTGATTCAGAGATAATTGAACCTTGTTATATCGCTGACGGGGCAGAAATTATCAACAGTTCGGTAGGTCCTTTTGTGTCGTTAGGCAAGGGGAGTAGCATTGAAAACTCACGAGTTGAAAACAGCTTGATTCAAGACCAAACTTTTATCAACAATGCCGATATAAAAAATTCAATGATTGGCAGTTTTGTCAAATATGACGGCAATTTTGAAAGTCTTAATCTGGGCGATTACTCAACTTTGGAATAAAAATTGCTAACTATCAGGTATGAAAAAATATTTGGTTTTAATATACTGGCTGTCTCTCGGACAAATAATGGCACAAAGCACTTCTAAAATGATGTCGTTCAACGACTATTTTTACGATGCCATGACCGAACGTCTCAAAACCAATTACCAACAATCCAATGATTTGTTTGAACAATGTTTATCTATCGATTCCGGCAACGACGCCGTATATTTCAAAATAGCCCAAAACTATTTTGACCTTAGAGATTACGACAAAAGTTTGTTGTATTTGAGCAAAGCACAAAAATACAATCCGGATAACAAATGGTACCAAAAATTATACATCGAAATTAAAATCAAACAAAATACAGACCGAAAACTCCTTTACAAATTGATTAAAGACTTTGAAACTAAAGCCAAAAACAAATATCTGATCAAAGATTTGTACCGTAAAGTCAATCTGATGCGAATTGACATTCAATCGACACCCCGAGCAACTGTTAAACAAGTTGGCAAATCGAATAATCTAAAAACACTCTGGCAACAAAAACAATATAATCAATTGCTCAAAGCCGGTGAAAAAGCATTAGATACTCACCCCGACGATGCCGGTATATACTTGTATATAGCCAAAGCCTATACCGCCTTAAAAAAATATGCGGACGCCCGTGATTATCTCGATTCGGGTATTGATTTTACCTCCGGCAACAAAGCAATGTTAAGAGCTTATTATCAACAATATATCGAAATATTTACCGGATTAAAACAACTTAAAAAAGCCGAAAAATATCGTCAAAAATTACAAAAAATTTGAAAAAAATCATTCTTATATTAACCGGATTTGTTTTGTTCCTGTCAAGCTGTAAATCGTTTAGAAAAACGACTTATGATCACACGCAAAAAATACGTTTAAACAAACTTTTACGCGAAGCGGACAACCACCGTTTTTCAAGTAAAACATTGGAAGCCGGACTGGCGGTTTCTTATAACGACGATACACAAAGTTTTTCGGGTAAAGGAAAAATACGGATACTCAAAGACAGTATTATTTGGGGAAGTCTTAATTTTTTGGGTATCCCTATGGCAAAATTTTATATCACGCCGACCAAAATACAATACTATAATAAAATCAACCGCAGCTACTACGACGGCAGTTTGGATTTATTGGAACAAAAACTCGGTTTGTCGTTCGGATTCAACGATTTACAAAATTTGCTAACCGGAGATTTAATCAGCAAAATTAATCCCGAAAAAACAAGTCTGATAATAAATGCCGACAACTATGAACTACATCTGCAAAATCCGGTTGTAAAAAAAATATCTTTAACCGCCTTTTATAAAATGCTTTCCGGAACATTTTATGATTCATCGCAAGGAAATATTCAACTGAATTATCAGAATTACCAACAAATCGCTAAGGAATATATTCCCGGGAGTATTGTGATTCAAACAGGAATAAAGCATCTGAAAATCAAATACAGCAAAATTTTTTTGAATAAAGCATTAGGCTTTCCTTTTAGAATACCCGACAATTATCAAAAACTGTAATAATAATTTTTTTTATTACATTTGTATTTCACTAATAAATTATAATATTATGATATTGAAAAAAACTGTATTATTGCTGGCTTTTGCCGGTTTGTTCATAACATCTTGCTCAACCGGTCATCGTCAAAATAATGATGTTGAACGTTTACGACAAAAACATACAACATTTTTAGCCAACTCACCTTTTAAACATACCAAAACCTTATCAGTTGCCGAACGAAAGCAATTAGGATTACCGCCAAGTCCCTATCTGGAAAGACAATGGGAATTGACAATGAACCCCGCAATCGGTCGTCCGACACCGGAAAAACTCTTAGATATTCAAAATCGTATCAGAGCGCAAAGAAACGATCCCAAAAGCGTTCCTGGACAATATACAAATCCGTGGATTGAAAGAGGTCCGGGTAATGTCGGCGGACGTACCAAAGCGGTAATGTTCGACCCCAATGATCCGACGCACAAACGCGCGTTTGCCGGAGGTGTCAGCGGCGGATTGTGGGTAAATAACGATATAACCAACCCCGCTTCACAATGGCACAATACAAGTTTGCCACACAATTTGGCGGTCAGCTCCATTACTTATGACCCCAATAATCCTCAAAATATGTTTGTAGGAACCGGCGAATCCTATACCGGAGGAGCCGTCAACGGTAACGGTATTTGGCGGTCAACAGACGGCGGTCAAACTTGGGAACACGTTTTCGGCGGACAAGACGGAACGGCACAATTTGTTTCAAATGCAACTTTAACCATTAATTCCCCCGCCAATTTACAAGGTGATATAGTCGCTGTAAAAGCCAATTTCGGAGATACGGATTTTACCGATTATTCCGGCAATTTGGTATTAGTGGATGACGGTACCGCCAATGCAACTTTGGGTTGTAATACTTTGATTAACGCTTCTGCTATCAGTGGAAATATTGCCGTAATAGAACGGGGAACCTGTTTTTTTGTCGATAAAGTGAAAAATGCACAAAATGCCGGTGCTGTCGGTGTCTTAATGATTAACAATGTCGGTGGCGACCCTATAATTATGGGAGGAACGGATAATACTATTACCATTCCTTCGGTAATGATTTCAAAAGCTGACGGAGAAGCTATTTTAGACGCTCTCAATAACTCTACTACCGTAAACGCAACGATTACAAACAATAATACAGCTATATCAGTAGGTTATTTGGTGCCCGGCATTACTCATATCAACGATATAGTTGCCCGAAACAATAACGGTACAACAGAAATTTATGCGACTGCCGGCGATTCTTACTACGGCGATGCATCTTCATTTACGGTTTTGGGCGAAGGCTATCAAGGATTGTACAAATCAACCGATAACGGTGCTACCTGGCAACAAGTTACACTTCCGACGGCACCGGACGGCTCCGTATTAACCCCTTTTGATTTGGAAATAGCCGCCGATAATAAAATTTGGCTAACTACAACCCGAAATACCATAAATGGCGGCGACAACGGTGCTATAATATCTTCAGACGACGGAAATAATTTCAGTGTAGTATTGCCATTGACCAATGTCGGACGAATGGAATTGACAGCATCTAAATCTACACCGGATAAATTGTATATAATCATCTTGCAATATTCAGGTAACGGCTATAATCTATCGGGTATCAAGACAACGGATGGTTTTGTATCATCTCTTAATGTCTTTAATCTGCCATCGGATGGCGATTTTTCCGGTTCGGATTTTACAAACGGACAAGCCTATTACGATTTGTACATTGAAACCGATCCTAACGATGACGAAACTATCTATGTCGGTGGTATTGATATTTTTAAATCGACTGACGGCGGTAATAATTGGACACAACTTTCATCGTACTACGGTAGTACCTCATCAAATATTATTCATCCGGACCAACACGGTATTGCCTTTGCCGATTCGCAACATATCTTGTTTGGAAATGACGGTGGTGTAGCTTACTCCGCCAATGCCGGAGCTACAATTGAACACCGAAATAATAATTACAATGTTACCCAATTTTATCATGTGGCGGTTGCTCCTACTGCTGCTTTCAGTGGAGATTATTTTATGGCAGGCGCACAAGATAACGGAACGCAATTGTTTGAAAACGCCCCGCAACATATAACCAATTCCGAAGAAACGCAAGGCGGAGACGGTGCTTATTGTTTCTTTGATCAAGACGGAACGGACCGTTATCGAATCTCCAATTATGTGTATAATGGTAATATCAGATTGTACGATTACAATACACTGACTTGGCATACCATCAACTCTGAAAGTTCATCGCACGGTGATTTTATCAATCAAGAAGCTTTGGATTCAAATTTGAATATTTTATATACCAATTACTCTTATCCGGATTCCAATGGTTTTTATACTTATGTTATTCGCAGATATAGTAATATCTTAGGTGCGGTTTCTAAATATACCATACAAGATCCGATTTTACACAGTTTTCCTACGGCACTTAAAGTATCGCCATTTACGACCGGTTCTTCCAAATTATTTGTCGGTTTGCAAAACGGCAATTTGTTGAAAGTCGAAAATGCAAATACATCGCCCGTTTTTAGCGATATTACCGGAGATGATTTTGTAGGTAGTATTTCGGATATTGAGTTCGGTCAAACAGAAAATGAAATTTATGTAACTATTTTTAATTACGGCGTTACCAATATATTCTATACTGATGACGGCGGTACAACCTGGGTCAGTAAAGAAGGTGATTTGCCCGATATGCCGGTTAATTGTATTATGCCCAATCCGTTAAATACAAATGAAGTCATCATCGGAACCGATATCGGTATTTGGGCAACACCTAACTTTGGCGATGCTTCTCCCAATTGGTACCCAACTTATAACGGTATGAGCGATGTCAAAGTAACCGATATTGAATTGCGAGACGATAACAAAGTCTTTGCTTCAACTTACGGACGTGGTATTTTCTCGGGAGAATTTACGGCAACATCTGGCGCAATCACGAATGAAAATTTTATTTCTGTAAATGTTTATCCCAATCCGGCAATTGATTTTGTTGATGTATCCTTACCGGAAGCATTAAACACGATGGTATATGTATATGATATGAATGGGAGAGAAGTTATAAAACAAGCAGTCAAAAGTACCGACAAACTCAGATTAGATATTTCTAATCTTACAAAAGGTTATTACGTGATAAAACTTCAAAACGGTGAAACACGTTATACGGCAAAATTTTTAAAGAAATAAATTGATGTGATATATCTATAATAAAAAGTCGCCCGCTCGGGCGACTTTTTTATTGGATTTTAAATACAATAACCAATTTTTACATTCAACATTTTATTATTCTTTTGTTTCCTCGTTATCCGCATTATTGATTTTATTGGCGGCAACCAAAGACACAACCATATCATTCAGCATTTCACTGGCTGCATTCGGATTGTTTGGCAACAAAATCAAATTAGATTTGGTATCTTGTCCAATCGCTTGTAACGTATCATAGTGTTGTGTTATTACAATTAAAGCCGAGGCTTCTTGCGGATTGATACCGGCCCGATTTAAGACATCGACGGATTCTTCCAAACCGCGAGCAATTTCGCGTCGTTGGTCGGCAATACCTTTTCCTTGCAGACGTTTGCTTTCAGCTTCAGCTTTGGCACGCTCTACAATTAATATACGTTGCGCATCTCCTTCGTATTGTGCCGCTACTTTTTCGCGTTCGGCAGCGTTGATACGGTTCATTGCCGCTTTTACTTGTGCGTCGGGGTCTATATCGGTTACCAATGTTTTGATAATATTATATCCGTATTCCATCATCGCATCATTCAATTCGCTTTTAATGGCGATGGCTATATCATCTTTACGCTCAAAAACATCATCAAGTCGCATTTTGGGAACTTCCGCCCGTACGACATCAAAAATATACGATGTAATCTGCGCCGAAGGGTCCTCGAGCTTGTAATAAGCATCTTTGACACGGTCCTTCGGGATTTGAAACTGTGTCGAAACTTTTAAATGTACAAATACGTCGTCTTTGGTTTTAGTTTCTACAATAACATCTAATTGTTGGATACGTAGATTTATAGGACGTGATTTGGTGTCTATTACCGGAACTTTAAAGTTCAATCCGGCATAACGTACCGAATGATATTTTCCAAGTCGTTCTATCACGGTTGCCGTTTGTTGTTTGACAATAAACAATCCGGAAGCTATAATGAAAATAGCTAAAAATACTAAAATAGGTGTTGCAATCATAAAAAAGT
>JALVKK010000141.1 GCA_027033875.1 Flavobacteriales bacterium | reverse complement strand
TTAAAGGATTTTAAGAAATATAAAAATACGCAAATCACCATTAGATATTTGGATTATCCCCCTTATTTATACAAAACTTATCAACGCTACAATCCGGAACTTATCAAGCAAGACAGCCTTAAAAGCATCCGGTTGACTCAGGAACATACTTACAAACCAAAACCTTTCGAGGGGCTGACTACCAAAGGCAGTATCACACGTGGTTTTAACGCCGGTAACCGGCAAAGTGTAGTGATGCAATCCGGTTTGGATCTTAAAATAGAAGGCAAACTGTCTGACAAACTCAAAATTAAAGCCGTTTTGTCTGATGACAACCTGCCGCAGGCTTATGCCGGTATTTCGCAATCTTACAAGGAGTTTAACCGTCTTTACATGCAACTCGAAGCACCCGGCTGGCAAGCAACAGGGGGCGATTTGTTATTAGACGAACAAGCCGGTTACTATTTAAAATTTAAACGAAAAGCACAAGGTTTAAGTTTTATTGCCGGACGCGACAGTACCCGTTGGCAAGTTACCGGCGGGGTTATACGGGGGCAATACGGTATCAACCGGTTTAAAGGTATTGACGGCAATCAAGGTCCTTACATGCTTAAAGGCAATAAAGGCGAGACTTATATTTTTGTCATTCAAGGCAGTGAAAAAGTTTATATCAACGGCAAATTGCTCAAACGAGGCGTCGATAAAGATTACACCATCAATTACGAAACAGCCGAATTGCGTTTTAATCCGACTTTTCCTATTACACAAAACCACAGAATTACTGTCGAGTTTAATTACGCCAATCAACATTACGTGCGTTATCTCAATTTTGACCGGTATAGACACCAAGACAAACAATCCGATTGGGAGGTTTTTGCGTTTGTAGAACAAGATGCCAAAACTCAAACTCTCTTATATGATTTGAGCCGGCAACAAGTTGATGCGCTAAAAAATGCCGGTGACCGTCCGCAACAGCTTTGGATAACGGCAGCTGTACAATCGACGTACAACGAAAACAAAATTTTGTATAAAAAAATAACAAACGGACAAATGACATATTTTGAATATACCAATCAAGATGAACCTGATTTGTATGAAGTCAAATTTTCATATGCAGGTAAACAAAAAGGCAGTTATAAGATTAGAGAAATTACGGCAATCGGAAAAATATACGAATATGCAGGGGCACAACAAGGCGATTACGAAGCGAAAATTCACTTGACACCGCCTGTGAGTCGCAAATATGCAGGAATCAATTATTATTGGCATCCGGGAACTAAAATCGACTTGCAAGTGCAAAGTTTGATAAGCCATACCGACCGCAATTTGTTTTCAACACTCAACGATACGGACAATTTGGGTGGTGCTTTGCATATAAATCTAAAACAAAATTTGTGGCAAAAAAATGAAAAATCACTTTCAATCAAAGCATTGTATGATTTTACCCATCAAAATTTTGAAGCTTTGGATTCGTATCGTCCGGTAGAATTTAATCGCGAATGGCAAATTGATACTATTTACGGTAAGCAACATTTGTCGGACATCGGGTTGACCTATCAAAACGCTGATAATTATATATCATCCGGTTGGCGATACTTCGGTTTACGAAATAACTTATCGGCATATCAAACCTATGTAAACGGCAGTTGGCAACACAAAAAATGGCAAACCAATGCGCAATATCGTTATACCAAACAACACAGCGACTACAATCTGTCCGCTACTGATTTTACACATAGTATAGCTTACAAGTTTTCAAAAACCAAGCTTTCTGCAAAGGCGCATTATGAAAACCGCAATCGTAGTCAAGCCGGCATTCTAGACAGTTTAAATTACAGGTATGCTTTTGGAGAAGTGCAATGGCAAAAAGCTGATACCGTACGTTCAAACTGGCGCATTTTTTACAGGCGTGAACAAAATGACAGTATCCGGCAAAATCTTTGGCAACAAACCGATTTATCCGACAATATAGGTGGCGAATGGCAACACAAAACCGACCGGCATCATTGGCAAGTTTTTTTACAATACCGCCATAAAAACAGTTCACGTCAAAGCACAATCAAAGATTACTTAAATCTGAAATTAAATTGGCAACAACAATATCTTAACCGGTTTTTATCGACACAAATTGCCATAGAAAGTTTCAACGGCAATACTTTACGAGATGAAATAATGTATGTCGAAACACCCCCTGGACAGGGCGTTTATCAGTGGAATGATTATAACCAAAACGGCATCAAAGAACTCAACGAATTTGAAGTAGCCGTCTATCAAGACCAAGCTAATTATATCCGTGTGATTTTACCGTCAATAAATTATATCCCGACACTAAACAACCGTTACCACTTGCAATTGACTATCAATCCGGAAGTATGGCAAAAAAAATCGTTTTTAAAACGAATTTACGGCGTGTTATTATTTGAAAATCATCACCAATCAGAACAAACAAAAAAATCTAAATTATTAGTTTGGAATCCGTCTAATATGTTATCTCAAAATATGTTGTGGCAACAAGATTGGTTTTTGAACCGGTCAAAAAAACGTTATTATTTACATTTCACCTATCAGTTTGTCAAGCAGAAACAATTGCTGGTTATCGGCAAGCAAGGACAAACGGTAGAATCATACCGGTTGCAAACCAAACAAGCTTTTAGCAAAACATTGATTTGGCAACAAAAATTAGCAATGATGACAACGGCAAATCATTCCGAAAATTATCGGCAAAAAAACTATAATCTGGAAACTAAAACCGTAGAAGAAGGTTTGGAATGGCAATCACACCAAACGAAACGTCTTTATACCTATTATAATTACAAGCAAAAAAACAATTTATCAGGCAATGAAACTTTACAAATGCACAAATTCGGATTGCGCTATAAACACATCGATGCCAAACAAAATGTGTTTGACATCGATGTACAATTAATTAAAAATACAATGAGTGGCAATGCTTATTCACCGGTGGCTTTTCAAATGCTGGAAGGCTTGCAAACCGGCAAGAATCTTGTCTTTCAAACTTTGTACAAACAAAGGATCAATTCGTATCTACAACTATATTTGAATTACGGTTTCCGGTTGTCTGAAACAAATCCTGCCGTTCACACCGGCGGCGTTCAACTCAAAATATTGTTCTAAATTTTACTTTTCGTATATTTTATCAATCGCTTTTTTGTTGCTTTTGATTTTATAGTTTAATTTCTCAATTTTATCTTTATATTTTTTTACTTTCTCTGCAGAAATATTACCTTTATGTTTATGTTCGTAACGGGCTAGTTTTTGTTCCATTTTAAGTTTTTGGTACTCTAATTTTTTAACGGCAATCTTATGAGTATTAACTTTATCTTGTTGTTCAAAATTTAATTTTTTCTTAATCAGAACATTTTTTCCGTTTCTATTGTTTTTTAATCTTTTATTACGATTTTCCATCCATTTTCTGCGGCGTTCAGCCCGTTGTTTTTCCAATTTTGGGTCCGGAATCACATTAGCGGTGAAACTTACTCTTTCTATTTTGTTTTTAGTGTTACAATAGATCGATATGGTTTTACGTTGTTTATGAATTTTGTTACGGGTATTAAATTTTACCGTAAATTCACTGCTTTCGCCCGGCATAATCGGTTCTTTTTTCCAACCGCTGGGGACCGTACAACCGCAACTGGCTCTGATTTTTTCAATAATCAAAGGGGCATCGCCCGTATTTTTGAATTTGTAAACATAATCGACAATGTCCTTTTCGTGTAAAGTTCCAAAGTCGTGAGTGGTTTTCTCAAAAGTCATTACCGGATATTTTTCTTCCGTAACTTTTTGATTATCTTGCGCTTGTAGTGCTATTGTAACTGCAAGTGCCATAAATAAAACTAATTTTTTCATCTGTTAAATTTTTTTTAGTTTGTAAATGTTTTTGGGATAAATAAATATTTTTAATAACAAAATTAAAATCTTTTTCTATAAATAGAACTTATTCTTTTCAAAAATCTGTTATTTTTTTGTTAAATTTATTCATAGTCCGTTGCAAGTCTTCTTGAGCAAAATTGATCAGCGCTTCGGTAGCTGTATCAATCAAATCCGGCAAACCCTCTATTTGTTCCGCTGTCCACTTGCCCAAAACATAATCTACTTGCCCGCCTTTAGGATAGTCTTTACCGATACCGAAACGTAAGCGTGGATACTGTGTGCCGCCAATCAATTCTTGAATGCTTTTAAGCCCGTTATGTCCACCGTCACTGCCTTTGGGACGGATACGAATGGTGCCAAAATCCAGATTGACATCATCGGTGATAACCATCAAATTGTTTTTATCTATTTTTTCTTTTTCCAACCAATAGCGAACGGCTTTGCCGCTTAAATTCATAAAGGTTGACGGCTTGACTATCACAAAACGCTTTCCACGATAATTGGCTTTTGCCACCTCGCCGTAACGTTCTGTTTTAAAACTTGCTTTTAATTTGTCTGCCAAACGCTCAGCAATCAAAAATCCGATATTGTGCCGTGTATATTTATATTCCGGACCGGGATTTCCCAGTCCTACAATAAGTATTTTTTTCATAAACG
>JALVKK010000140.1:3127-4556 GCA_027033875.1 Flavobacteriales bacterium | reverse complement strand
AAAAAGAGCTGTTAACAAGGTCATTGTTGTAATGACAAAATAATATGTTACCGGTAATTTAGTATAAATAGTTGCACTCATACCAAAATGTTCCAAACCTTCGGCAACAGCCGGAAATACTAAACCGTAATGCCCGAAATAAGCAATACTGATATATGACAAATACATGCCGACCGGTGTTGCAATCAATGCTAAAAACAAAGTTTCCAGCATGATCATTGCAAATAATTTTCGTTTGTTAAAACCGACGGAAACCATAATACCCAGTTCTCGTTTGCGTTCCAAAATAGCCATCAGCATCGTATTGATAATAGCAAATGACAAGGCAATCAGTATAATAGCCATAAAAATATAGGAAAACGTTGCCATCATCTCTTGAGCGTAACCCAATTCAGGTGAAACTTCATCCCATGTTTGAACATTATTATCTTTTATTTGTGATTGCCATTCATTTTTGATTTTAGGAGCAGATTTAATATCATTTAGTTTGATGACAATTTCATGAATTAAAATATCGGGATTATTCAGCAACCGGATTAAATCGGATTGTTTGATAAAAACTTCTGATTGTTCTTTCATCGCATTATTCGCATTATAGATACCTTCTATACGAAAAGCATAAGCCAGAATATCGCCTTGCATATTCTGAAAACTGATTTTGACTTTTGAATGTAGTTTTAAATGTAATTTTTTTACCAATGCTTGTCCGATTATCACGGAAGGTTTTTTAAAACGGGTAAAATAGGTACCTTCGACCAAAGTTTGCGGTATTTTTGATACCGTTTTTTCCAAATCGGGTACTACGCCGGTAAGTTGAATACCGCGATTCCCTTTGGTAGTCGTCAGCATAGCAGGTAAAACGGTATGTGTTGCATAGCCCGCAACCGTAGGCGATTGTTTGACAATTTGCATAACTTTATCATACTGCGCAATGGTTTTATCAATTTTAGGATCATCCTGATAGTCTTTCCGGTGGATTTGGATATGTGCCAGATAATAATCAATAGCGGAACTGATACGATTGTCATTCATCCCGTTAATCATGGCCATAAAAAACAAACTCCCCCATAATCCTAAAATAATGGATATGATAATTACTGTAGTTCGTAATTTGTTTCGCCAAAGATTGCGCCAAGCTATTTTGATGATGGTTTTCATTTTTTTGGTTATCCGGTTATTTGGTTATCTGGTTATCTGATGAGGCTCCGCCATGCTAGATGTCGGATGTCCGGTGTCCGATGTTTTTTGCACTTTATCGCTTTGTCGCTTTCCACTTTCCACTTTATTGGTTATTTGGTTATCTGGTTATTTGCCTGCTCCGATTCTCATCTGGGGTTATTGGGTTGATATTTATTCATTTTATATTTTCAATTGAGACGAATGGCAATTCGCTTCTATTCAATTTTTAATTGAGACGAATGGCAATTCG
>JALVKK010000140.1:0-3027 GCA_027033875.1 Flavobacteriales bacterium | reverse complement strand
TGGTTATTTGCCTGCTCCGATTCTCATCTGGGGTTATTGGGTTGATATTTATTCATTTTATATTTTCAATTGAGACGAATGGCAATTCGCTTCTATTCAATTTTTAATTGAGACGAATGGCAATTCGCTTCTATTCAATTTTTAATTGAGACGAATGGCAATTCGTCTCTACTTGCGGTTCATTGCTTTTAATGTTTTTAATCGCCATATTTTAATCGTTGGATAGAAGGCTACTACTAAACTAATTACAAAAATTATCAGGGTATGGGTCAAAAAAATATCCGGTTTTATCGAAAACGGAATTTCGGGTAAAAATCCGAATTTTTCCATCACATCCGCTTTTTCACTTGGTAAAGGCAGCGGATGAAAATGATAATAATAACTGATAGGAAATGCCAACAAAATCCCTAATATTACCCCTATCAAACTTAACAAAATGCTTTCAATCCAAAAACTGCCGATAATCATTTTTTTCTTGGTGCCGATAGCCGTCATAATCCCGATTTCAAAAATACGTTCTTCTGTCATCATAAGTACCGTACTGAAAATACCGAAGCTGATAATCAAATACAAGATAATAACCATATACAATCCACCTACATTATCCACTATAATAGCTTGGTGCAATTCGGGTAACATTTCTTTCCAAGACATCAATTCGTAGCGGTCGTTATCTATTGTATTCCTTAAATCTATTTTGAGCCGGTCGATATCAGTGTATTCTTTGGTACCGATAATCAAATTGGTGATTAAAGGCGGAGCGGAAAGGTAATCTTGCAATGTTTTGATAGGCATAAAAACCACCAAATTGTTTAAATCGAGATTTTTCAGGTCGGCAATACCGGCAACTTTATATTTTCCGGCAGCCGACATACCGTGATAACCTTGTCCTATTAAATAAATACTGTCTCCGGTTTTAACCGAAAAATAATTGGCTATTCCCTTACTTAAAATAACTTCTTGACTTTCGGGTTGAAAACTTTGTCCAGCTATCAAACGTTCAGATATAGGTTTGATTAAATTTTCTTTTGTTACATCTAGTCCGTTGAGCATTATTCCTTTTGAGTATTTATGAAAGGATAATAAAGCATAAGTTTCAAGACGGGGTACTAAATATGTGATTTTAGGATTGGATTTTAAGCGGGCAAACAAACTATCATCCGGTATTAAAGCATTTTCCAAAGTACGGTCATCCCAATATCCTTTGGCGTGCAATTGTATATAACCGGTATAATGACCGGCAACATTTTTTATGACATTATCATAGATACCCAATTGCATAGACCGGATAAACAACGCCAAAAATACCGCTATAAAAACAGAAATAATGGTGATGATGCTCCGTTTTTTATTGCGAAAAATATTGCGCCAAGCTAATTTGGTAAGAAGTTTTAAATTGGTCATTTAGTTTTGTTTCTATAATAATTTTTTATTAATTACAATTTTCTATTTAATTTGGTGTTAGATTAGAAATTTTGTAACATCTTAATCCGCGTCATATAATTCGGGCTAAATAGTTGATTGTCAACAGGAATGTCAAATTTTAACCGATGGTAAATAATGACCGTTTTTTGTCCGGGTTTGTCAACCGGGATAAATTCAATGCGAGAAGGTAATTTATGTCCATCAAAATTTTTAGGTTCGTAAGACAACATTTTATTGACCAAAAAACCGTCTTCGTCGTAAAACGCCACTTTCATTTGCATATAATCTTTTTGGTCTATCCAAACCAGAATTTTACCCCATACAATCGGCGCATCTTCTTTGGGCAACAATTCAATTTTCCAAGTTATTAAGCCTTGAACATTTTCTTTGCCTATAATCTTATGGGTATAATCCTTAACCATAGACGATTGTTTGACCAAGTCGTCATTGGTCAGATCGGTTCCCATCCACGATTGCAGCATCATGGAAGGTGGCATCTTGATTTTACGTTTGATAGACGGCATATAATTCCACATTTCATTTTTGCGTTTTAAGAAAACGATACCTTTTTCTTTGACAGGATAGGTAATGACGGACACTGCATAATTATCTCCTTTGGTCCAGCTTTTTAGTCGCATTTCACGTTGCCATTTCGGACGGACAATTTTGACACTGATTTCGGCATACGAGGACCTGCCGCGTATTTTTTTATCGGATTTATTGATGATATCCAGAACATTTTGAGACCAAACCGTAAAACCGGTAAACAATAAGATAAAAATGATTATTTTTCGCATTATTATATGGTATTAAGAAGTTATTTCATTGATAAAAACCCGTTTAATTGTTTCTAAATCATAATTGTTGCCCATCACGAAATAATGTAAAGCGATACCGTCCAATTGTGCCGCTATCAAACGTGCTTTGACTGAGGCATCCGGCACTTCATTTACCTTTAATAATTGTTCGATTTGAAGATAAACCATATCAAACATTTGAACTAAAACTTGGTGAATGTTTGGTATATCGGCAACTTGCATTGCCAGAGATATGGATAATTTCCACAGGTCGGCTTCTTTTTGCATCACGTCAAAAAAACGTCCGATACCGTAAGCCATCATTTCAAGCGGTGTCAATGTTTTTGATTTTTTATCTATGCTTTTGAATATGGTATCTACCGCTTGTAGCAAAACAAATTTCAATACATTAATCAGTAAATCTTCTTTGCTTTCAAAATAATTGTATATCAAGCCTTTGGATATCCCGGCAGCTTTGGCAATATCATTGATAGATGTTCGGTGATAGCCTCGATGAGCAAAGTTTTCCAAAGCGGTTAAAATGATTTGATTACGACGCTTTTGTTTCAGTTGTTCGTTGACTTGTTTTGTTCTCGGCGACATGGATTTGTTTTTTTTTGACTGAACGGTCGGTCAAATATAAAACATTTTTTTGAGATAGAGAAATATGTTTGTAATGTTTGTAATGTTTGTAATGTTTGTAATGTTTGTAATGTTTGTAATGTTGAATGTTTATATAAATAGCAAGTGGCGGGTAGTAAGCGGTTAAGTGTGTGGTGTGGTTTAATTTTGAATTACAAAATAA
>JALVKK010000139.1 GCA_027033875.1 Flavobacteriales bacterium | reverse complement strand
AAACTTTATAAACATTACAAACATTACAAACTTTCAACTATATTTATCTCCCCACTTATTCTTCAAATCTTTTTTATATTTTATCTCTTTAACGTTATTTCCCGGTTGATACAAGGTCATATTCTTAAGTGTTTTCGGCATAAAATTCATTTTTACAAAATTACCTTCATAACTATGCGCATATTTATAATCCTTGCCGTAACCTTGTTCTTTCATCAACTTGGTCGGTGCGTTGCGCAAGGACAGAGGCACTTCCAAATTTCCGCTTTCTTTTACCAATTGCTGCGCTTTGTTAATAGCCATATAAGCCGAATTGCTTTTTGGCGAAACAGCGAGATAAATTGTTGCTTCTGCCAAAGTTATCCTTGCTTCGGGCCAACCTATTTTGTTTACGGCATCAAAAGCCGCATTGGCAATGAGCAAAGCCTTAGGATTTGCCAATCCGATATCTTCAGATGCCAAAATAATCAACCGACGGGCAATAAAAACAGGATCTTCGCCACCTTCAATCATTCGGGCTAACCAATAAACCGCCGCATTGGGATCGCTTCCTCTAACCGACTTGATAAAAGCCGAAACAATATTGTAATGCATCTCCCCTTTTTTATCGTACAAAAAAGCATTATTTTTGACACTGTCTTTTACGGCTTCGTCGGTTATGATAACAGGCGTATTTCCTAATAGTTGCAAAACCGTTTGTTCAAACAGATTTAACAGTTTGCGTGCATCACCGCCCGAATAATGAATCAAAGCTCCGGTTTCTTTTAAGACAATATCTTGTTTTTTTAACCATTCGTCGGTTTGTAAAGCCCGTTGTAATATCTTTTGCAGAGATTGTTCGTCCAAAGTCTTCAAAGTAAATACCTGACAACGAGACAACAATGCATTATTGATTTCAAAACTCGGATTTTCGGTCGTAGCGCCAATCAAAGTTACCCAAGCTTTTTCAACGGCTTCGAGCAAACTGTCTTGTTGCGATTTGTTAAATCGGTGGATTTCGTCTATGAATAAAATGGGAGTGGTTTGATTAAACAATCCCGGTTGATTTTTGACTCTATCCAATATATTTCTGATGTCTTTGACACCGGAATTTATCGCGCTCAACTTATGAAAAGGTCGTTTGGTTTCAGTTGCAATAATTTGTGCCAAAGTAGTTTTGCCGGTTCCCGGTGGTCCCCATAATATAACGGACGACAAAAGATTTGCTTCAATTTGATTGCGCAAAACCGCATTTTTAGCCATAAGATGTTCTTGCCCTATATAACTTTCTAAATCTTTCGGACGTACTCGTTCGGCTAATGGAATTTGCGGTATTTGCATCTTTTTAATATATACGCAAAGATAGATATATTAGTTGAAAATTGAAAGTCAGTATTCTGAAAAAAGAAAATATTTCACATCTCAAATCCAAAGCTTATTATGACTCGTATTTTTTCATCTCTTGTTCAAAAAAATCATAAGCGGCTTTGATAGCAGATTCTATAACATCGGCATTATCCTCGGCTTCTTGCTGACTAAATTGGTCAAACCACTCTATTTCGTCTGTCGCCATATTGATGATAAAACGCGGATATTCCGTATGCAAAACAAATATATCGTCTTGCAAATCAGAATTATCGGCTATTAGATATTCGGGTAATTTCATAAATTAATTTTTAGCTAAATATACAAAATTATGCAAGAAAACGAAATCAGAACAAAATAAAATATCCCGATATTTAAAAAAAATCGTACCTTTGAAATAACGATTAGGTTCAAAATGAAGAATTGATTATGTTTAAAAAAGATATTTTCGGCAACAAACTCATCATCAAAAAGATTGTAATGTTTGTTTTTGGCGCCATTTCAAAACGTCGCTACAAAGGTTTTAACGAACTGCAAATCGAAGGCATGGAAATATTGAGGTATCTGCCTGAAAATCAAGTGCTTTTTGTATCAAACCACCAAACATATTTTGCCGATGCCACCGCTATGTATCACGTGTTTTTTGCTGCACTAAACGGTCAAAACGACTTAAAAGGTATCAAATATTTGTTCCATACCAAAAATAATATCTATTATGTAGCCGCCAAAGAAACGATGACTTCCGGTATTTTACCGCGCATTTTGATGTACGTCGGCGCCATTCCCATTATTCGCACATGGCGTTCCAAAGGAAAAGATGTCAATCGTCCGGTCAATTTTAACGATATTACCAATATCAGTAAAGCTATTCATGACGGTTGGGTCATTACTTTTCCGCAAGGGACAACCACACCTTTCAAACCCATCAGACGGGGTACGGGACATATCATCAAAACAAACAAACCGATTGTAATCCCTATCGTTATTGACGGATTCAGACGTTCGTTTGATAAAAAAGGTTTGCAAATAAAAAAACGCGGGATCACCCAACGAATGATTATAAAACCTCCCTTACCCATTGATTATGAAAATGATACCATCGACAAAATCACTGAAAAAATAACATGCGCCATAGAACAACATCGCGATTTGATAAAAGTACCGCCACCGAGCGAAAAATTGAAAGTTTAAAACCTGTTTCTAATTTTCAATATTTAAACTTTATGAACTTTACAAACTTTATGAACTTTTAACTATTTTTCATACTTTTGGGCAAACATTTTACATATGATTTCATTTGTCAGAGGAAAAGTCTTTGAATTGACGCCAACCTATGTTGTTATTGACAATCACGGCATCGGTTATCATATAGCCGTTTCGTTAAATACCTATTCTCAAATCAATCCCGAAGAAGAAATTATGCTATATAGCTTACAAATCGTCAGAGAGGACGCGCATTTGTTATACGGTTTTATCGATCAACTCGAACGGGAAATTTTCAAATTACTGATTTCCGTATCAGGTATCGGTGCCAATACGGCCATGTTGATTTTATCGGCTATGACTTCCAAAGAAGTGCAACAGGTTATCGCCAACGAAGATGTCGCTGCATTGAAAGCCATCAAAGGTATCGGTGCAAAAACCGCTCAAAGAGCTATTATCGAACTAAAAGACAAGATCTTAAAAACTTATAATATCAGTCCTAAAACAGACAAAAACACAATATCATCACCCGTAAAAAATGAAGCCATGTCAGCTCTAGAAGCCTTGGGATTCCCTAAAAAACGAAGTGAAAAAATAATTGAACAAATTTTAAAAGAAATTCCTGAAATCAGCCTCGAAAAAACAATAAAAGAAGCATTAAAACGTTTTTAATTTTTTAACAAAAAAGCATTCGATGAAAAAATATTTTTCATTTTACATATTATTTTGGTTATTATTTGTTAGCTTTTTACCTAATAAATCTAATGCTCAAAATAACCAAACGACACAACAAGATACTATTCAGCAGCAAATAAACTCTGCGGTTTTGCAATTGCCCGATCCCGATAGTATTCAAAGTCTATATACTTATGATCCGAAAACAAATTTGTTTTATTTTAACAAAAAAGTCGGAAGTTACAATTTGGCTTATCCTTGGATATTAACCCCCGAACAATATTACAAGCGGGTATTGAAAGAAAAAATGAATCAAAATTTTAAAGACCGCAACCAAGCTATAGCCGGCAATACAGAAGATGCCAAGAAAAAACGTAAAGATTTGCTGCCGACTTATTATATCAATTCCAAGTTTTTTGAAAGCGTATTTGGTAGTAACACTATCAATATTCAACCCAAAGGAAATTTCAGTCTCGATTTGGGATTGCGTTATACCAAACGGGACAATCCGGCTTTGCCGGTGAGAAACCGTTCTAATTTGTCCTTTGATTTCGATCAAAAAATCAGTATGGGACTCAAAGGAAAAATCGGAACACGTCTGAATTTGGATTTGAATTACGACACCCAATCGACTTTTGATTTCAACAACCAAATCAAGTTGAATTATACACCCACAGAAGATGATATTTTGCAAAATGTCGAATTGGGGAACGTCAGTATGAAAAGTCAAAACAGTTTGGTACACGGTGTTCAAAGTTTGTTCGGTCTGAAAACGGAATTGCGATTTGGTAAAACCTACATTACAGCAGTTGTAGCCGAGCAAAAATCAGGAACCAAAAGTATTCAAGCTCAAGGCGATCAGGTGATTGAAAAATTTGAACAACCTATTTTGCAATACGAAGATAACCGGCACTATTTTTTAGCCCAATATTTTAAAGACCACTACACCGAAGCGGTCAAAAACTATCCTTTTATCAACAGTACGGCTATGATTACCCGTATAGAAGTTTGGAAAACCAACCGCAGCACCCAAACCGAAAACATTCGGAATATCGTAGCGCTTCAAGATTTGGGTGAAAATTATAACATCGGATTGGACAACCCGCCGGCTGATTTTATTATCAATGCAAGTGCGCCACCGGATAATTCAGTCAATAAATTTGACCCTGACTTAATCGGCAACGGTGGTTATCTCAATAACAATATTCGTGATATTTTTTCCGTATCACAAGGATTTACAGCTCTTACGGCGGTCAACGGTACCGATTACGTCTCGATGGAAAATACCGTCAAACTCGACTCCTCACAATATACTTTGCATCCCAAACTGGGTTATATCACTTTAAAACAAAAACTCAATGCCGATGAAGTATTAGCCGTAGCTTTTGAATATACCATCAACGGTCAGGTTTACCGCGTCGGTGAATTTTCAGACAATGGGATTGTTTATCCGCAAACATTGATTGTCAAGCTGCTAAAAAGCAATATGGTCAGTACAGAAGAACCCGATTGGGATTTGATGATGAAAAACATTTATGCCTTAAACGCTTTTGATATTGACCCTAATGATTTCAGGCTCAATATTTTATATGTCGATCCTACCCCGTTAAATTATATTTCTCCCATCAATGGTGTCCCTTTGCCCGATGATGTCAAACAACGTATATTACTCAATGTATTCAATATGGACAGGCTCACGGCTCAAGGCGACCCGCAACCCAAAGGTGACGGATTTTTTGATTTTGTTCCCGGCATCACTATCGATGCCCGCGAAGGACGGGTTATTTTTACATCGACCGAACCTTTCGGAAAATACCTGTTTGAAAAACTCAAAACAGGCAACGAAGATTACAATGACCCCAATACTTGGAACGAAAATCAAAAACATTATGTTTACAAAGAACTATACGTAATGTCAAAAACCCAAGCTGAACAATTTACCAATAAAAACAAATTCGTCTTAAAAGGTCAATACAAAACAGCCGGTGGCGGCGGTATTCCCATAGGTGGTTTCAACATTCCGCGTGGTTCGGTAACGGTTACAGCAGGCGGTCGTACCTTGGTTGAAGGCATTGATTACGTCGTCAATTATCAAATCGGACGAGTAAATATTATCAATCCGTCTATCTCGCAAGCCAATATTCCCATTCAAGTCTCAGTAGAACAAAACTCAATTTTTCAACAGACTACCAAAGTCTTTACAGGCATAGATGTTCAACATAAATTTAATAAAGATTTCAGTTTGGGGGCAACATATATGTCGTTCAAAGAGAAACCTCTGAGTTGGAAAGCCAATTACGGATCAGAACCGCTCAACAACAAATTAATCGGGTTTAACGGACAATTTTCCACCAAAGCACCTTTTTTGACTCGTATGGTCAACCGGTTGCCCAATGTCAAATCCGATGCCGAAAGTACTTTTGCCGTAAAAGCCGAAGCGGCATATCTGTTTCCCGGATTAGCCGATGTATCCGATGTCAACGGACGTAGTACTACCTATATAGAAGACTTTGAATCTTCACAAAATTTTATCGATTTGCGTTCCTATTACGCGTGGCATTTATCATCTGTACCGGCGCGTTTTCCCGAATCGCAACAACTGGATAATTTAGAATCCGGCAAGAACAGAGCCAAACTGGCATGGTACAGCGTTGACCCTATATTCTATACCAATCCGCCTACTGATATTACACAAGACGACTTATCACAAGAAGAAGTCCGACAAATCAGTATCAACGAGATTTTTGACCAAGATGTTCCGTCCGGTTATCCTACTGTCGTACACCCTTTAAACCTGACTTTTTTTCCGAAAGAACGCGGACCTTATAATTTTGATACCGGTTTAGACCCCAATACCGGCGAATTATTACATCCCGAACAACGTTGGGGCGGTATTATGCGTTATCTACAAACCAACGATTTTGAACAGGCAAATGTTGAATATATTGATATTTGGGTAATGGACCCGTATTATAACAACCCAAATCCGCCAGCCGGAGGTAAATTGTATATAGATTTGGGTTATATGTCCGAAGATATCTTATTTGACGGTCGTAAACAATACGAAAACGGTCTGCCCGGAGATGGTACGGACGACAATACGGTTACTACTAACTTGGCACGAGTTCCGACTCACCAATCCATCGTATATGCTTTTTCCAATGATGCCGACGAACGACCACATCAGGATGTTGGTTTGGACGGTCTATCAGATGATCGTGAGCAAAGTTTTTTTGCCAATTATCTCAACAGTTTACCGGCAAACTTGCAAAATAGTTTTCAAAATGACCCTGCTGCCGATGATTATATCAACTATCTGGATGTGTCGGGAGATATTATAGAACGCTACAAAAATTTTAACGGTACGGAAGGCAATACGCCAATTGACGCAGCCAACAACAATTATAACAACACGTATAATAACAACACTAACGGCAATAACAACACATACGGCGCTACCGGTAATAATACTTTTCCCGATGTAGAAGACATTGATCGCGACCAATCAATGAATACTATTGAAAGTTATTACGAATACGCATTGGACATCAAACCCGGTCTTACGGTTAACGACCCTTATGTCGCTGACGTTAAAGAATCTTCCGTAACGCTACCCAACGGTAACCAACAAACTTCGCGCTGGATACAATTTAAAATACCCGTTCACGAATATACAAGTAAACAAGGAAACATCTCCGATTTTCGATCTATCAAATTTATGCGAATGTACCTTAACGGTTTTACCGAAGACCGTATAACTCTGCGTTTTGCATCCTTAAATTTGGTACGTGCCGATTGGAAAAAATTCAGTTTGAGTTTGGACCCTTCCGACCCCGACCCGACTGACGATAATACAACAGTAGAAACGGCTGCTGTCAGCATTCAAGACAATGCCGCCCGTCAGCCTATACCTTATGTATTGCCTCCGGGGATCGAACGGGAAGAAATCTATCAGCAAAATTCTCAAATACGTCAAAATGAACAATCTCTGTCCTTAAAAGTTTGTCATCTGGAACCCAAAGATGCCCGCGGCGTCTATAAGTACAATAGTGTCGATATGCGACAGTTCAAACGTTTGGAAATGTTTATTCACGCCGAAAGTGTCGATGCCAATCCCGATTTGCAAGATGATGAAGCGATAGGATTTATACGTTTCGGAAACGATTTAACCGACAATTTTTACGAAGTACAAATTCCCTTAAAAGTTACGCCATTCGGCACTTCCGACCCCGAAGAAATTTGGCCGTTAGAAAACCGTATCGATTTAAAATTGGAGTTGCTAAACAAGATTAAACTCGAAATGATCAAAAATCATACGATTAATACGACCGCCCTTCCGGTATATTTTGATGAAGCTACATTAGATCCGTCAGCTGCCGACAAACCTAACCGTTTGATTATAGGTATGAAAGGAAATCCGAATTTTGGTGATGTCAAAGTGATAATGGTCGGTGTTCGCAATACTGCCGGACAACCTATTTGCGGCGAATATTGGTTTAACGAACTACGATTGTCCGAAATGAAAAATAAAGGAGGCTGGGCATCAAATGCTACTATCGATGCCAATCTGGCCGATTTTGCCACAATTTCATTTACCGGTGGCATTTCTACGGAAGGCTTTGGCGGATTGGAAGAGGGTCCGCTTCAAAGAAATTTGGAAGATACCAAAAGGTATAACTTCAACACCAACATCAATATGGGCAAATTGTTGCCCAAAAAGTGGAACATCACATTTCCGGTAAATTATACTGTTTCCGAAGAATTTATCACGCCCAAATACGACCCGATTTGGCGTGATATTACGGTACAAGACCGTCTGGATATTGCAAACAATACCAAACAACGCGATTCTATCAGACAAGTTGCGCAAGCCTATACCAGACATCGCGGCATTACTCTATCCGGCGTAAAAAAAGGCTACTCAAACGAAACCGATAAAAATACAGCGACTAACAATCAGGTAAACAACAAAACCGGTAAAAAGAAAAGCAAAAAACATTTTTACGATATAGAAAATTTTACTTTTGATTTTGCTTACAACGAAGTCTATCATTCGGATTATGAAATAGCATCTAATAAAGACGAAACAACCCGTTTGGGAATGAACTATGCCTATAATTTTAAAGAATTGTCATTTGCTCCTTTTAAAAAATCAAAAAAATTAAAATCAAAACACCTGCGATTTGTCAAAGATTTTAATTTCAATATTGTACCGTCAAACATTACAATTACAAGTAATATCAATAGACGATTTAATAACTTACATTTTAGAGAAATCGAAGATTACGGTCTGGCAATCCCGCCTTTGCAAAACAGAGATTATAGCTTTGACTGGGGCTACACTCTTAATTACAATCCGACAAAATCCATACAAACCTCTTTTGGAATAACACACAACAGAGCCGTAAAAAATTATTTATTGCCCGATGGCAGTACGGATTTTAACAATAGTATTTGGACCAATTATTTTGCCATCGGCAAACCTTTGACTCACACACAAAATATAAATCTGTCTTATAATTTACCTTTGCAAAAATTACCGCTTCTTAATTTTTTAAACCTTACTTATGTTTATAACGGAACTTTTCAATGGCAAAAAAGTTCGGAAGCATTAGCCGATATCAACGGATACGATTTGGGCAATACTATTCAAAATTCCAATTCGCACCAAGTAAATGCCAATATAGATATGCGAAAACTTTATCGTGAATTGGGTATTACCAAGTTTCAGAAAAGATTAATGGGGAAAGGACGACAGCGTTCAAAAAATAACAAACCGAAAGCCGGTCCTAAAAATAAAGCAAAAACAAGCGATAAATCAGACAAAAACAATAAATCAAACAACAAGGATAACAATAATAATAGTAAAAATATATCAGACAATAAGCAAAAAACCGAAGTTGCCGGAACAGGTCAAAACAAATTCTTCGGCACATTACTCGGTATCTTAACTGGATTTCAAAGTCTCAAAATTACCTACAAACGCAACAATGGTTTGATGTTGCCGGGTTATCTCAAAAGTGTCGGTTTTTTCGGAACGACAGAGCCTAGTCTGCCATTTACATTAGGTTGGAATGATGATCAAATCCGTTACGAAGCTGCCAAACGCGGTTGGCTCTCGCAATATCCGGACTTTAACGATCCTTATATCAAAACCTTTTCGGAAGACTTAGGTTATCAAGGAACTATTAAACCTGTTAAAAACCTGTCGATAAGTTTTAAAGGGCAAAAATCATATATGGAAAATTTGAGCGAACAATTTAACGCTGTCGGCAATACTTACCATCCGTTGATTCCTACAACAATGGGTAATTATTCCGTTTCTACAATTTTAGCCAAAACAGCATTTGAAGAAATTTCGCTTAAAAACAGTCCCGCATTTGAACGTATGCTAAACAATCGATTGATTATCGCACGTCGTTTGGCAATGCAACGTGGTTTAACCGTTCCTGCTTCGGGATACCCTAACGGTTACGGACCTTTACAACCCGAAGTTTTAATGTATGCTTTTATTACGGGATATGCAAATAGCAAACCCGAAAATCTCGGCTTAAAAGCCTTTAAACAATTCCCCGTCCCAAATTGGCGTATCAAATTATCCGGGTTAAACAAAGTTAAATGGCTAAAAAAAATCTTTAAAAATTTGAGTTTGGAACATAGTTATCAATCGGACTATACAATAAATCAATTTACAAACAATTTACAAACTTTTGAAAACCCGAATGCCAGAGACATATCCGGAAATTATTATTCACCTTATGTAATGGATAATATCACATTGACCGAAGCATTCAATCCGTTAATCAAAATCAATATGGAGATGCAAAACTCCTTAAAAATGGATATTTCAATGAAACAAGACCGTGCAATGTCGTTAAATCTAAATAACTACACCTTATCGGAAGTAGCAGGCAAAGAATATACAGTTGGTCTCGGTTACCGATTAAAAGATATAACTTTGCCTCTGAGTTTGGCCGGCAGACGTATCGAATTTACCAGCGATTTAATCTTAAAAATTGACGCATCAATACGTAACAATATCACAATATTACGTAGTCTGTCCGATGATAATAACCAAATAACCGCCGGACAAACGATGTATAATTTAAAATTTAGTGCCGATTATGCCCTGACCAAAGCCCTTTCGGCAATCTTATTTTATAATCATTCTTACTCTGAATATGCTATTTCCACATCATATCCTTTTACCAATATACGTGGTGGTTTGACTATTAAATATACGTTTGGCAATTAATATTGAGAAAATAAGGAATCATTATTTAATAAAAAAATTAATCCGTTTTATATAAAAAATTATTTTTTTAATGTTGAATTATTAGTATTTTTGCTCATCAAATTATAAAAATATAACACAATGAATTTTCCCGAAAATTTGAAATATACCAAAGATCACGAATGGATTTTGTTGGACGGTGATACCGCTACTATTGGTATTTCGGAATTTGCTCAAAGAGAATTGGGTGATATTGTTTACGTTGAAGTCGATACCGAAGGCGAAGAATTAGACAGAGAAGAAGTATTCGGTACCGTTGAAGCCGTCAAAACGGTTTCGGATTTGTTTATGCCGGTTGGCGGTGAAGTGTTGGAATTTAATGAAGCTCTGGAAGACGAGCCGGAATTAATCAATAAAGACCCGTACGGTAAAGGCTGGATCATCAAAGTCAAAATAACTAATCCGGAAGAAATGAACGATTTATTAGATGCTGCAACATACCGGAAAAATATCAAAGCATAGATATAAAATATGGGCGGTCGGCTATACTTTGTGGCTGACTGCCGTTAGTTTAACACCCTTAAAAGGACTGAACTTACCGTCATTTCACTATGCCGACAAAATCGTGCATTTTTTTCTCTACTTCTTTCTAACACTGTTTTGGATTTTGGCATGTCCCAAATTACGGCTTAAAAAAATATTATTGTTCAGCCTAGCCGTTTTGTTGGGAATTATTATCGAATTGTTGCAAGAATACTATGTGCCTAATCGCACCGGAGATGTTTTCGATGCTTTGGCAAATACCATCGGCGCTTTTTCAGGATTGTTTTTTTATCAAAAATTACAAAATTATTTCAGATAAATATTACTCAAATCACTCATATCCGTTTTGAGCAATTTGATATTTTTTCAGTTATGCCTACCGATTCTTTTTTGAGCAAATGTTAGCATTCCTAATGTGGTTATAATCAGCATGCGGAAGTGTCAAACAATTATCAATTTATCAAATCAAAGCCCATAAAATCTTGCAAAACTTCCGGTATTTTGATGCCGTTTTCGGTTTGATTGTTTTCGAGCAAAGCAGCAAGCACTCGCGGAAGGGCAAGCGAACTACCGTTGAGCGTATGCGCCAAACGTTTTTTGCCGTCTGTATCTTTAAAGCGTAGTCTTAAACGATTGGCTTGAAAACTTTCAAAATTAGAAACCGAGCTGACTTCCAACCAGCGTTTTTGAGCAGCTGACCATACTTCAAAATCATAGGTCAAAGCAGAAGTAAAACCTAAATCGCCACCACAGAGACGAACAATTCTGAACGGTAAACCGAGTTCTATCAAAATGCGTTTGACGTGTTCGACCATTTCGCTCAATGCTTCATAAGATTTATCAGGATGTTCCAAGCGGACAATCTCCACCTTGTCAAATTGGTGCAATCGATTCAGTCCTCGCACGTGCGCACCGTACGAACCGGCTTCACGACGAAAACAAGGCGTATAAGCCGTGTTTTTAATAGGAAAATCAGAGGCTTTCAACATCACATCGCGGTACAAATTGGTAACCGGTACTTCGGCTGTCGGTATCAAGTATAAATTATCACGTTCTACCACATACATTTGCCCTTCTTTGTCGGGTAATTGTCCTGTTCCGTAACCGGAAGCTTCGTTGATCAAATGAGGCACCTGCATTTCACGATAACCGGCAGCATCGTTTTTGTCGAGAAAATAATTGATTAATGCCCGTTGCAATTTGGCACCTGTACCTTTGTAAACCGGAAAACCGGCACCTGTGATTTTATTCCCTAGTTCAAAATCTATCAAATCATACTTTTTTGCCAATTCCCAATGTGGCAAGGCATCATCCGGCATATTTAAAACATCACCGTGCTCAAAAACCACTTCGTTGTCGGCTTCATCTTTACCAAACGGTACCTTAGGATGCGGCACATTCGGTATTTGATACAATACTTCCCGTAAATCGGCTTTTGCTTTATCTAATTGTTCTGATAATTGTTTAATTTGTTCCTTAATTTGCGTGGTTTTTTGCTTTAAAATCTCCGCTTTTTGCGGCTCACCGCTTTTATAAAGTTGTCCGATTTCCTTAGAGAACTTGTTCATTTCGGCAAGCAGATTATCATTTTCAGTTTGCGTTTTCTTACGCAAATCGTCAAGAGCAATAGCTTTGTCTATTATTTCAGTTGCATCAAAATTGCGCTTTTTCATCGCTTCGATAATCGCTTCTCTTTCTGCTCTGATTCGGTTTATCTGTAACATAATCGGGATTTATTTGATTGATTTTTTAAGACTGCAAACTTACTCCGAAAATCAAAGAATTACAAAAATTATTGATGAAATGATGATTTATTTTAATTTCATAGAGTGCTTTGTGCTTTAATGATTACATATTACTTCAAATAATAATTCTGCATACAATTTGAGGAAATGAGGAGTGAGGAT
>JALVKK010000138.1 GCA_027033875.1 Flavobacteriales bacterium | reverse complement strand
TGCCACTTCATCCGGATTATAATCATTTGCTTCTACCAAACCGGTAATTTCTTCAATCATATCTTGCAATTCCAACTGAGCACTTTCCAAACGTTCGGACAAACTTGCAAAACGGTCATCAAAACCGGCAATTTTATTAAAACCGGCTTTTAATTCAATAATTTGGTTTAATACTCCCATATCATCGGCATCTAATTTTTGCAAAGACACGGCTAGCACTTCATTTATAGTTTCTTGATGATCAAAAGCTTTTATTTGTTGTCCCAGTTTTTCAAAATCTACTTCATCGAGCTTAGCCAATTGCAATTCTTCCAACTGGTGTTTTTTGTATGACAATTCTTGTTCGGCATACATTAACTTAACCGAAAGTCCCTGTAATTCTTGCTTTAACTTCTTATATTTTTGATATGCCGCTTGATAAACTTTCAACAAATCGGCATTACCACTAACAGCATCGAGAAGTTCAAACTGAAAAGATTTTTCGTTCAACTCCAAAGTTTGATGTTGCGAATGAATATCTAGCAATTTTTCCGTTAACCTGTTTAAACTATCCAAACGTGCCGGTGTATCGTTGACAAAAGCCCGTGATTTGCCGTTAGGTAATAATTCTCTGCGAATAATAGTCTCCGTTTCGTAATCTAACTCTTCCGCTTCAAACAAATTCTGCAAATGATAAGCCGACAAATCAAATGAAGCTTCAACGATGCTTTTATGCGAAACATCTTTAAGCAAACCCTGTTGCGCCCGCTTACCTCTTATCAATTCCAATCCGCCCAATAAAATAGATTTACCCGCACCTGTTTCACCGGTAATAATCGATAATCCGGACCCAAATGACAAATTTATTTTATCAATTAAGGCATAATTCTTTATGTAGAGGTTTTGCAACATATTTTTTCTGACAGCTTTTAGTACAAAGATACGGAAATATTAGTTGAAAGTTGAAAGTTAAAAGTTAAAAGTTTGTACTTGATACTTGCTACTTGCTACTTTCAACTTAAGCATCCGCCATTTTCCAAATATATCTTTTCTGAATTCATAAGATGATATCCCATTTTCTTTCAATAAATGTTCTAAATCACTTTTCAAAAATTCATTGATCTCAAAATACACATACGAAGTATTATTTTTTTTGGCCAAATAAATTATCTTTTCATAAAAAATCAAAGGGTCAGCATCAGGTACAAATAAAGCGGATTCCGGTTCATATTGCAAGACATTATTGTGCATCATTTTTTTTTCGCTTTCTCTGACATAAGGCGGATTACTGACCATAATATCATAATGTATCTCACAATCTGTTTGTTTTAATATATCAACTTGTTTAAACTGTACAGTAACATTATTAAGCCGTGCATTATTTTGAGCTGTTTTTATAGTTTCTTCTGAAAAATCAATAGCAGACAAAAAATTACCCGGTAAGTTTTCGGCTAAACTGACTGCTATGGCACCGCTCCCCGTCCCGATATCCAAAATCCGTAAACCCGAAGTATTTTTGAAATCATTTATCACCCAATCGACCAAGTCTTCTGTTTCGGGACGTGGAATTAAAGTTTCTCTACTAACTTTGATTTTCATACCGTAAAATTCCGTTTCACCGGTAATATATTGCCAAGGTTGAGATTGTTTGAGCTTTATCAAAGCTGCTGATAATTTTGTTTCATCTATTTGCAAGCCGGGTTTTAGCGAAACATCAATGCGTTTTATTTGGTGATAAAAATACAATAAACGAAAAAATACAGCCTCTATCTCCTGCCGTTTATAAATATCGGTCAATTCTGCATGATACTCGTTTAATATGTTTTTTATGCTTTGCAATTAGTACAACAAATAAATAATGTATAGTAGCGAAAATGAAGTCGAAAACTTTTATGCTTTTTTTTATCCGAAATAAAAATACAATAAAATAATAGCCACAACAGGCACACTCATATTGTCAAATCCGGAAAATGAAATAGCTTCAACAAAAGTTGTAATAACAGAAAAAACAAATACAAATAAATAGAAATAGGTATCGTCGTAATTAGAAGCCGGGATAAACAAAAAAGTAAAAAACATGGTTAAAATAAAAAATACAAATGAGCCTCCCCAGGATTTTTGAGAACCCAATAACCTGTATTTTTTAATTGGCATAATTTTGCCAACGATTGCTGCAAAAGAATCGGAAAAAACAACGATTGAAAAAGGTAAATAAAAATAGATTTCATTATCAAAAATTATATAAAGTAAAAACAACAACCAAACATTCCAAACAAAAAGTAATTCGCCAATAGATTTGCGTTCGATATCAAAAATAGAAGGAAAATAGCCTTTATGCTTCGAAAATTGTAACAAAATCGTAAAAAATATGGCCAGAATAAAAATAATCCAATGATTATCAGCAAAGTACGGATATGTTAAAGCAACAATTCCGGAACCTATATGTGCAATTTTACGCGTTATTTCAACCGACACATGATAATATTTGTAAAATATCTCAGCTATTAATAGCACAGTAATAAAAGCAAACAAATATATGACAAAAATGTAATAATCATTCATAAAATTGCGAAAATTGTAAATACCTGTCAAAATTAAAAAAAAATTGTAAATTTATGCTCTATTTATCAATTTATTATGAATACTTTTGGAAGAATATACCGTATAACAAGTTTCGGTGAATCACACGGACCGGCTATCGGCGGTATCATTGAGGGCATACCTTCGGGTATTACAATTGATTACAACAAGGTTCAAACTGCTTTAAACCGGCGTCGTCCCGGACAATCAAAAATCAGTACACAACGAAAAGAACTCGATAAAGTGCAGTTTTTGTCCGGTATTTTTGAGGGCAAAACAACCGGTACGCCTATTGGTTTTTTGATAGAAAACACTAATAATAAATCCGGTGATTACAGCCATTTACGTCATGCATATCGTCCTTCTCACGCCGATTTTACTTACGATCAAAAATACGCTCATCGCGATTATCGCGGTGGCGGTCGCAGTTCGGCTCGCACTACTGCAAGTATTGTAGTAGCCGGCGCATTGGCGCAACATATCATACCCGAAATAAAAATTTCCGCTTACGTAAATGCAGTAGGTGGTTTAAAACTGAACAAAGATTACAGTCAATTGAATTTGAGTCTTATCGAGCAAACTCCGGTACGTTGTCCGGATTTGACTATGGCGCAACAATTTGTTGACCTTATTGAAAACACCAAGAAAAACGGTGATAGCATCGGCGGTCAAATTACCTGCGTGGTTCAAAATGTTCCCGCCGGTTTGGGCGAACCTGTATTTGACAAATTACAAGCCCGGTTGGCTTATGCCATGATGAACATTCCGGCTGTAAAAGGCTTTGAATACGGTAGCGGTTTTAAAGGAAGTGAAATGACCGGTAGCAGACACAACGATATTTTTAATCCGGACGGCTCTACCAAAACCAACTTTTCAGGCGGTATTCAAGGCGGTATTTCAAATGGTATGGATATATATTTTAAACTGGCATTCAAACCGGTTGCAACTATAATGCAAGCCCAACGAAGTATTGATAACAAAACTAATATCATACAATTGGAAGCCAAAGGACGACATGATCCGTGCGTTGTACCGCGTGCCGTACCCATTGTTGAAGCATTAGCAAGTATTGTTATGGCTGATTTTTTTCTCTTGCAAAAAACAAATAAATCATGAAATATCTATATTTCATACGCCACGGTAAAGCTACGCACAAATCCATGCCGGACAGCAAAAGATATTTGACCGAAAAAGGCATCAAACGGACAAAAAAGTATGCAGGCTTATTAGCCGGACAAAACATCAAACCCGATTTAATAGTCAGCAGTCCGGCCACACGAGCCTTGCAAACAGCTGAAATCATTGCTGAAATACTGGAGTATCCGGTACAAGAAATCCAAATCAATCCGGTATTCTACTTTGAGCCTGAGCGAGAGGTTATAAACCAAATAAAAAGTTTTTCCGACAAATACGACCATATTTTTATGGTTGGGCATAATCCTATTTGGACAGATTTGGCTGACCAATT
Source organism: Flavobacteriales bacterium (assembly GCA_027033875.1). Taxonomy (GTDB): domain Bacteria; phylum Bacteroidota; class Bacteroidia; order Flavobacteriales; family Flavobacteriaceae; genus WGBX01. The sequence goes on along the minus strand of JALVKK010000138.1, from coordinate 561 downwards.
TTCTGAAGACGCACTGTGGCATTTACGAACCAGTGGCATCTTCGGTACTAAAATTGACACTGATAGTTGGAAAAACATTTTACAGTCGCGAAGGCAAAATACAATACTCATTAATTAATTAATTAAAAACAAAACTTATGAAAAAAATCGTTTTATTTCTAAATCTGTTAATCCTAACCTCAATTGGGGTTAAGGCACAGAAGATTAAAGATATAAAAATAATGTTACCTGAGTTGGTAAAATCTTATAAATATATTCATCAATATCCCGAATTGTCTTATATGGAATTTAAAACTTCCAAACTTTTGGCTGATAAAATGCGCAGTTACGGTTTTAAAGTTACCGAACATTTTGGAGGTACAGGTATTGTAGCTATTATGAAAAACGGTAAAGGTCCAAAAATTTTGATTCGTACCGATATGGATGCCTTACCAATATTGGAAAAAACAGGTGTGCCTTATGCCAGTAAAGTGCGTCAAGTAGATGTTGAAGGTGTTGAACAGCCGGTTATGCATGCTTGCGGACATGATATACACATGAATGTGTGGTTAGGGACTGCCA
>JALVKK010000137.1 GCA_027033875.1 Flavobacteriales bacterium | reverse complement strand
TCCAAAACATTGAGCTGTGAAGTCATCGATAAACTGACTATAATAACCCAACCAACGATGGGACCTATATATGGTATAAGGTTCATTAAAGCTGCTAAAAGTGCGATAAAAGTAGCATTTTCAACGCTTAAGATATTCAACAAAATGGTGTATAGTACAAAAATAATAGTGATTTGTATACTGATGCCGATAAAATAGCGCGACAACAAATCTTTTATTTTGGTAAAAACTTGTTTGAAGCGTTTGTGGTCGTCGTCTGGAATCAATTTGAATAAAAAATTAGATGTTAATTGGTTGTCTTTCAACATAAAAAAAGATATAAAACTCACGGCAAAAATACCGATAATGATATTGCCTAAAACACCGAAAATAGAATTGAACAAACCGGGAAGTACTTTTAAGTTGATTTGAGAAAATAAATTATGAAAAGTAAAATCATCTAAAAAATCAATATTTTTTTGATGCAAATAGGTTTTGATATTTTCCAGTAGTAAAGTCATTTTGTGTTGAAAGTCGTCAATATCCAAGGCGGATAAATTTTGTGCTTGTTTTACAATCATCGGAACAAAAAAAGCAAATAAAATTCCGAAAATACTGATAATCAATATCAAAGTCAATGCGCTTGCCGGCGTATCTTTTAATTTGAGACGTTTGGTGAATAATTTTTTTAGCGGTCGTCCTATTAATGATACAACCAATGCAATTAAAAGATAAGCAATGACAATTTTGATTTTGTACAAAAACCATAACAGTAACAATATCGCCAAGAGAGAAAAGACTGCTTTGACGATGCCTTTGGCGATGATATTGGATTGATTGTTTTCCATTTGTTTATTTGGTTATTTGAAATGAGTTAAATGTTGAATGTTGAAAGTTAAATGTTGATTTTGTACTTCATAAAATAATCCATACTTTGATGATGCCTCGTCCTGATTTTTGTTGACTTTTTGAGTCAAGCTATTTCAGGACAAGTCATACACTCAGACCTACCAGGTTGCCAAAACCTTGCAGGTCTTTCCTCGCACTTTGTCTCTTTCCACTTCCAACTCCTCATTCCTCCCTTATCCCTCATCTCTTATCCCTCATCTCTTATCCCTTATCCAACTTGTTACTAACATTATGAACATTATAAACATTACGAACTTTATGAACTTTTAACTAAACAAAGTCTGATCCAACACTTTAAAATCAATACTTTTATCTTTGTTAATATCATATCGTAACAGCATTTCACCGGTGTAAGTGCCATCGGAAAAGCGGGCAATAATCCAACGGTTGTTTAGTATTTTGGCTTCTGTAATTTTCATGACGCCTGCCATACCGTCAAAAGGTACCAGCGGATTGTTGCCTTCTGCATCGTTGGTTTTCATCAAGGTGTCGATGATAAATTTTTGCCAATCGATTTGGTCATCGATATTTGTTAAGTATTCCGATGCTTTCGTATTGCCGTTTAACGAAAATTTATCAGCGGCTTCCAGTGCGTTAACCTTGTTTTGATACCCAACAATAGAATCTTCCAATTTTGTGGCGTATTCTATATTTCTGTTATAGCCTTCATTGGTTTCTTTCAGTTCTTTAATCAATTTGTACGAATTGTACATAAAAAATGCACTGACAATTCCCAGAAAAACGATTAGATAAATTTGCCGGTTTTTCATAGTCTGAATTTTTGCTTAAAATTACATAAAAAAATAACCCGATTAAAAAAAATTTTTTAATCGGGTCAGAAAAAAATTATAATGTCTATTAAGACAATTCTTTTTTAGCTTTTGCGGCAATCACGCGATCATAAACTACCAATCCTATGATTGTAATCAATCCGATACCGGCAATAACGTACCAAATACTAGCGGGATTATAGGTATTCCATAAGAACTCGGTAAATTGTTCTCTGGACATTTCCATTTTTGCAGCCGCCTCATTCAAGAAGGTGTTTTTGGGATAAGCTTTGCTTATTTCAGGAAGTTGAATATTTTTTACTTCCAATGCTTTTCTGGCAAGATGTGTAATATCAGCTTTACTTTCATACAGATCACCTGTAATCCATTTGGTCAGAAGGTTAGCGAAGGCAATGGGCAAAAAGTAAGTTCCCATATAAAGTGCTTCTTTACCTTTAGGCGAAATTTTAGCAATATAATCTGAAAATTTAGGGTTTGATGTCATTTCACCGATAGCAAAAATCAAAATTCCGAATATAGTATAGAATACATTATTAGTATAGAATGACAATGCAATACCGATAATGGCAATCAATATACCTGACATCATAGCGCTGATTGGTTTCCATTTAAGAATAATGGTAGAAATAATCATTTGCAATACCACGATAAAGAACGCATCGAGGTTAACAATCATTTCAGGGTTGACACCGCCTTCTTTGTTTTTGAAGAAGTCAGCAAACCATTGCGGGATAAAAGCTGCATTATCTAAAAATTCACCAAGTGGTTTGGTGTTTACCCAGTCTTCAATAAACGTAGGTAGGGTATAAAATAATTGGTTAAACATCAACCAAAATCCAATCATAATTAACAGTAGTAAAGTCAATTTCATATCGGACAATGCTTCTAAAATATTTTTGAAAGAACGTGAGATACTTTGTCCAATAGATTCATTTGATTTTTCACGATTAGGTTCTCTAAATACAAATAAAACCAAAATCATGTTAACTGCAATTGAAGATGCCGCCATGAGGAAAACAATTTTCCAACCGAAAGCATCTCTTAATTTGGCAGAGAATAAAGGTCCGAAGAATCCACCGACATTAACCATCATATAAAATACACCAAAACCAAAGGACGAATTTCGTTTGTCAGTTGATTTGGTTACAATAGCAGAAGCGATAGGCTTAAACATAGCCGCACCAACTGCTACCCATAAGAACACTAAGAAAACAGCAGTGTATGACGTAACTTCTCCCATAAAATAATAACCGGTTCCCAAGATAGCATAGGCTATTATCAGGGATAATCTGTAGCCTATTTTATCGGCAATGGCACCTGTAATAATTGGTAACAGATATAAGATAAAAGTTACATACGACATGATTTCCCCTTTTTGAATATGGTTAAAACCGAGCGCACCTTCATCAGTAGAGCCGGTTAAGTACAAAGCCAGTACGGCAAATAAACCATACCAAGCCCATCGTTCAAATAATTCCATGGCACTTGCCACCCAAAACGGACGTGGAAAAGACTTTAACAGTCCAATAAATCCTAAATCTTTTTGTTCTTCACTCATAGTTTATATTTTTTTTAGAAAAAGCCTGCTACAAATTTTGCAACAGGCTTAGGTTGTTGCTTTTATTTTGGTTAATTTTTGTCGGATGTCCGATGTTATTTTTTGTCATTTCGAACGTAGTGAGAAATCTAAATTTTCAATTCTCAATTTTCAATTTTCAATTGAGAAGAATGCAATTCGTCTCTACTTTCAACTTTCAACTCTAGTGTATTCCTTTCATAGCTTTGTTGAGTAAGGGTGATAATGCTACAATGATTAAGCCTGCACCCAGCATCACCCACATGATAAACGGATAAAGCGGAAAATCATAGGTCTGAAGGATACTTTTAAGCATTCCCGCCATAAAGTTACCGGCAGCAAAACTCGCCATCCAAAGTCCCATTACAACGGATACTAATTTTGGATTAGCCAATTTGGTAATCATTGACAGACCGATAGGAGAGAGCATTAATTCTCCCAAGGTTAATATTACATATACCAAAAACAGCCAAATCGGAGACACTTTTCCGGCGCCGTTGTCAATCAAATGTTGTGCTTGGGTCATAATAAAGAATGCCAAAGCCCCAAAGAATAATCCCAAAGCAAATTTGATAGAGGTTCGCGGATTTAGTTTCATTTTATCCAATTTGAGCCAAACTACTGAAAAGACAGGTGCCAATATTAAGATGGCTATCGGGTTAATATTTTGAAACCACGACGCCGGCATTTCCCAACCGAAGAATACACGGTCGGTAAATTTTTTGGCAAAAATATTAAAAGTACCACCGGCTTGTTCAAATCCTGCCCAGAAAGCAATGTTAAAAAATGCTAATGTCAGAATAACGCCCATTCGGCTCCAATCTTTATTATCGTTTCTAAGTAGCATAATGATACCCACAAGTGCTAATACGGCAATGGCATATAAGGTATATTTTTGAGTAGTTTCCGGCAAGCTATCCCATATTCCTAAATATTTTACCACTATAAAAGCAACTACAACTCCAACGACAGAAAAGAATTTAGGTTTCCAAGTATCATTACTTTCAATACCGCGAATAATAACATAAGCTAAACCAATGATAATAGCTGAAAAGCCAATAATAGTAATAACTTTAGTAGCACTGTCGGGAAGATTGCGCCAAATAGTCATAACTACAAAAGTGACAATAATAACACCAACGGAATACATTACTATCTCACGCCAGTCTTTTTTGTCAAGAACGAATTTGTTTGATGGTGTATTGGGTGGCAAGCCTTTATCTTCGAGTGTATTTTCTCTGTAATTCATCCAAAGAACACTCAAAACCATACCGATACCTGCGGCTAAGAATCCCCAACCCCAAGCGACTTTTTCACCTAAAGCACCGGCAATAAAAGGTCCTAAGATAGCAC
>JALVKK010000136.1 GCA_027033875.1 Flavobacteriales bacterium | reverse complement strand
GGCAACAAATTAATCATAGACGCGGGTACTTGTGTTACGTATGATTTTGTCGATAATAACAATGTTTATTACGGTGGTGCTATTTCGCCCGGAATAGCTTTACGCTTTAAATCCTTAAACGATTATACAGCCCGTTTGCCGCTTTTAGATATCGGTAACGAAAAAATACCTCTCACCGGTTTTGATACGAAAACATCGATCAAATCAGGTGTTATTCACGGGTTAGCCAATGAAATAGAAGGAATAATTGTTAAATATAACTTAAAATTTGAAAATTTAACGGTTTTTTTAACAGGTGGTAACGAGAAACTTTTGGATAGATACATAAAAAATAAGATATTTGTAGGCTCAAAATTCCTTTTATTGGAAGGACTAAATTATATTTTAAATTTGAATAAAAATCTATGAAAATATTTTTCCGTTTAATTTTTGTTTCTCTCTTTTTTATTTTCATGCAATCAAAAGCGCAAGACGGTTCACCTTCGCCATATTCTTTTTTCGGTTTGGGAGATGTGTCTTTTAGAGGCACAACCGAAAATGTTGCCATGGGAGGTATCCGCACTTTTGTCGATAGCATACATTACAATATAAACAACCCTGCTGCTTTGACCAGACTCAGATATGTCAATTTGAATCTCGGCATTTCCAACAAATTTATCAATGTAAGTGATCAAACAGACAGTCAGTGGTTGTCTGCTCATAATATTTCTTATTTTAGTTTAGGTATTCCTGTTGGTAAAAAAACAGGAATAGGTATGGGTTTGGTGCCGGTCAATTCAAGCAGTTATAAAATTTTTAATAAAGATGATTTGGGAATATATACTTTTGAAGGAAACGGTGGTAATTCACGCATATTTCTAGCCGGAGCATACCAACTGACCGAAGATTTGTCTATCGGAATTGAATATCAATATTATTTCGGGTATTTAGACCACGAAAATTATTGGATTCCGACAGATCCATATACATATACCAAAGAAAACAGCGATATTGATTTTACGGGACAGAGTTTTAAGTTTTCAAGTTTATTCAAACATAGATTAAACAAACAACACTATATCAATTTGTCTGTCAATTACAGAACAGAAGCTGTTTTTGATGCACATTATCAAAATCATACACAATTGATTACATCGACACCTAACGGAAATGATATTGTTGAAAGCTTAAATCGCGAACAAAAAAATGATAAAATAAACTTTCCGGCAAGTCTGAATGCCGGTATCGGTTACGGCAAAATAAACAATTGGTTTTTGGGTTTGGAATACAATCAAGAAATGATGCAAAATTTTAGAAATCCGTTCTTTGACCCCCATTATATACAATACCAAAAGGCTTCTGCAATCAAATTGGGCGGTTTTTATACACCCGCCTACAATTCTCTTACAAAATATTGGAAACGAATAACTTACAGAACAGGCGCCTATTATAAAAATACCGGCATGCTGATTTACGACACTCAAATTACGGACTTTGGCATAACTTTTGGATTGAGTTTACCGGCACTCCGCCGATTGTCAAATTTGAATCTCGGTCTTGAATGGGGTCAAAGAGGCAAAATAACAAACCGGTTGGTCAAAGAAAATTATTTCAATTTTCATATCGGAATATCACTCAACGACCGCTGGTTCATCAAACATAAAATTAATTAAACAAAATATATTATGAAAAGGATTTATACATTATTAGGAATTATTTTATTCGGCTCATTCGGACTTTTTGCACAAGAAGCAGATAAGTGTGATATTACTTTAAGTTTGGAACACGATTATGTTACGGCTCGCAATTATGATGAAGCTTTAAAGTATTGGGAAAAATTGATTAAAGAATGTCCGAAACACAGTGAAGCCGTTTATGCAGACGGTACAAGAATCTATAAAGCTAAATTAAAAACAGCTCAAAATGCCAAAGACGATGCCAAAGCCAAAGAATACTTAAATACTTTGTTGGGACTGTATGATAAATGGGTTGCTTATTTTCCCGATTCAAAAAACGTTGCTAAAGTTTATCACGATAAAGGTTTGATTATGCTCAACAATAAAATCGGTAGCAAAGAAAAACTGTACAATACATTTAAAAAAGGATATGATTTGGATAAAAATAAATTTACCAACCCGAAAGCTATATACGGATATTTTGATGCAGCAGTTGCTCTTTACAAAAACGGTAAATTAAATTTTGAAGATTTGATCAACCATTACAACGACTTAACCGGTTCTATAGACAAATTGGCTGAAAAATATACACTGATAATGGAAGACTTACAAAAGAAAGAAGATGCCGGTGAATTGATGAAAAAAGAAGAAAAAAAACTCAAAGCTATTCGTAAAAATTTACCTGTTTATAGTATTGTTGCAAAAAATATGGATAAAATTTTGGGTGAATTGGGCGACTGCGAACATTTAGTTCCTTTGTACAAACGAACCTTTGAAGAAAATAAAAACAATCCTTCATGGTTGCGAAAAGCCGCTTCCAATTTAAGTAAAAAAGATTGCTCCAATGACCCTGTTTTTGAAAAATTGGTTGTACAATTGGACAAAATAGAGCCTTCTTACAACTCAGCCTATTATTTAGGTATCTTAAAAGAAAAGAAAGGACAAATCAATTCGGCTATTAATTATTATAAAAAAGCAATCAATTTAGCTGATAAAGCTTATGATAAAGCAAAAATATATTACAAATTAGCAAAATTATCTAAAAACCGCGGTCAAAAAAGTCAAGCCCGTACTTATGCCCGAAAAGCTTTGGAATTTAAACCCTCAATGGGCGCCGCATATTTGCTTATAGCTCATCTATACGCCGGTAGTGCTAATAGTTGCGGTAACGACGAGTTTAGCAAACGGGCTACATACTGGCTAGCCGCCTCTATGGCTGACCGCGCTGCCAAAGTCGATCCTGCAATGGCAAAATCAGCCCGTAAATTGGCCGCCGCTTACAGAGCAAAAGCTCCTAGCAAAACCGACATATTTATGAAAGGTATGGGAGGAAAACATATCCCTATGAAATGCTGGATTGGCGGTAGCGTAACCGTTCCTAACAAATAAAAATGTTGAACCTTAAAAATATCATCAAAAGCATTGCGGTTACCTTGTTAACCGCAGTGCTTTTTTCTTGCTCAAAAAATATTGAAGAAGTCAATCGTTTGTATCAAGAATACGAAACTATTCCTATATCTGAAACTAAAAATTTTGAACTAACTTACACTTTGTCCGGCCATAAAGTAATGATAATGACCGCTCCGGTGATGATTGATTATACCAATCAACAAAAATTAGCCTATCAATATTTTCCCGACAAATTCAAAATCATTTTAATCAATCCGGACAGTAAAGAAAAAACAATTATTACTGCCGATAGAGCTTTTCTTTATAAAAATCCGGACCTTGCCGAACTCATCGGACATGTCAATATCAAAGGAGCAGACCGTAGCAGCTTACAAACCGGTCATCTGTATTGGGACGGCTTAAACAAACATATTTTCGGTGAAGAACAAACAACCTTAAAACAAAATGATGAATTTATTTCGGGTACAGGCTTTGACAGTAGTTTGGATTTTAAAAATGTCCGTTTAAACAAAATCAACGGTGTATTAAAAGTAAAAGATAGCCTTTAAGTTGAAAGTAAAAAGTTGAAGGTTAAAAGTTTTAAAGATAACTAAAAAACAAGATTATTAAGTATTAACAAGAAGTTTTCATTTAAGAACTTAATACATTTGGGTATCGGGGTATGATATCTTAACAAGTCTATCAATAGAAAATTATAATCAAAAATAATAGTAAGATATGAAAGACAAACCGGATTTTCAGCTTTTAACTTGCAATCATCAATTCAAATCATCAATCTATCAAATAAGCATCGTTGTAATGTTATTATTCGGACTTATTGCTTGTAAACCAACTGAAATTATACCACAGAATGTAACTGAAATGCAACAAAAATCCGAATTGAAAAATTTTCTTATTCATGAAAAAATAAATATCATACCTCATCAAACTTTTAGTATTGAAAAAAACGAATCGGGACAAAATTATCTGAAAACTTTACCCGGCGAACATCTTGTCATCAAATATTCGTATCTTCAAATTCCGAAAGATAAAACTTTGATGGACGCCCGTTATACAGAAAATGTTTGGTTTGAAATAAAAGGTAAGTCGTTGAAAACCAACGATTATGATAGTTTGTATTTTCAAAAAAATCCGTTGTATGTTCAATTTTACGGATTTAGAAATGCTAAACTTATTCCGGTTACTAATGCAGAAATGCATATAAAAATATTAGATAATAAAACAGCACAAATTATCATAAATATCAAAGACCCTAACCCGCTTATTCGCCAAAAAAATATTACCCAAACCCTAAAATTTAATCAACAATGAAGTACCTTATTAGTATTCTGACGCTTATTATCAGCTTTAGCATACAAGCACAAAAAAAACAAGTTTACCAAATATTTAAAGCAAACGGCAAAAAAACTTCTTATAAAAAACTGCTTAAAGCCGCTCAAAATGCCGATATGGTTTTCTTTGGTGAAGAACATGACAATCCCGTAGCACACTGGTTTGAATCGGAATTAACCGAAGACTTATACAAAGCCGCCGGTAACAATTTGATTTTGGGTGCCGAAATG
>JALVKK010000135.1 GCA_027033875.1 Flavobacteriales bacterium | reverse complement strand
GTTGGTTCATCGGGTATGGTATTTGTGGCATCTGCATCAGACAAAGTCGTATAAGTCGTGCCTTGAAAATCAAAGGTTCCGGTTGCTTGATTACTAACTTGTCCGGCATCAATATCTGCTTGTGTAACCGTATGTTCGGCGATAACAACATGTGTTGTCCCCGGTTCTGAATTTGTAATAGGATTACCACTTACTACAGTCGCATTATTATCCGTAATGTTTACCAAATTTATTGTAACATTTCCGGTATTCGACACTGAGATTTGATAAGTAATTACATCACCAACACTTAGATTTTGTGGCGTATAAGGCAATTGATCATCTTTTAGAACTGAAATTTGCGGATTTTGAGTGATATGAGTGATAGTCGGATCATCTTGTCCGGAAGGTGAATCCGGATCTATATCGTCTGAAACATCAACAATATTATCCTCATAAAAAAAACCTTGACCAACTGCCAAATTGGTTACATAACCGGTATCAATATCCGCTTGTGTAACTACGTGTGTGGAATAAAGACTTGCTGTTTGCCCGGGTGCCAAATCTCCAATAAAATTAGTTCCGGAAAGTGTAGCATTATTATTGGTTACAATTATATTCAGTACCGTTACATTTCCGGTATTTGTAACCGTATTTGTATAATTAATCACATCACCGACATTCAAATTTTGTGGCGTATATGGCATACCGTCATCAAGTGTAACAGTAAGTTGCGGATTGTTTTGTGCTTGACCGGTTAAAATGGTCAAAAAGAAAACAATTAATACTAGATAATTCTTTTTCATAATTAATAATTTAATTGAGTAACAAATATAACTTATTTTTTTCATTAAAACAATCGGGCATCAAACCCAAATGATTCTTTAGAAATAATTTTAATCCTCTTAAAATCAGCATGATTAGGATTAAGCAAAAAATTATAATCCCCGGGTACAACTACTGACGGCACTCTCATCACTGCAAAACGGTTTTCATAAATAAAATCATCTCCTAAAACTTGTGTCGCGTCTATATGCGGAAACACATTCCAATTTGACGGCAATGTTTTCTCATCTAATATCTTTACAGCCAAAGTATCCGGAATATCAATTCGCAACATTAGCATATCAGCCGGAATCAATCCTGTTGGCAGATGCACCAAAATTTCCGTAATAGCCAAAGCTCGTGATGCAGAAGTATAAACTATTTCTACGCCTTTTGAGTTCCAACGATTACCGAATTTGGCAGCCCCTACACCCGAGAGTTTACCGGCATATTTTTCTTTAGTTAAACGATAAACTTCCATTTACTTAACAAATAAATGTCAAATTAAGCAAAAATACCGTGTGTAATACGGTTTAACTCCGCCAAAACTAAATCTTTTCCGTAAGAATCGTGGAGTAAATCAGCCGGCGTCATATTGCCTAAAGCATAAGACGGTGTCTTGAGCCATAGATGAAACTTATCAAGTGTTCCAAACACTTCACGACCGTAATGGGTTACTTCTGCCAATTCAATGATTTTTTCGGTGTGTATGGGTTTGAAATGAAAATCTTTGTCTTTTTTATGACGTTGCAAAGTTTTGAGCGAAAGGTTTAAGTAGTCAGCCCAGTCAACATCTGTAAAAGGCAACAAAGCTTTTAACTGTTCAAAAAAACGATATGTGATACCTTTACGAATGGTTTGAATTATTAAAAACTTATTGTTGAAAAACTGCTCAAAAGTCAATGATACAGTTCCGTAAGCAACCGGCATATCAGAAATGTAATTTTGAAGCGATGCCTCAGCCAATTGATAGGTTTGGTTAGTTTCTGATGATTTATTTTGATAAAATTGAGATGCTTTGGTTTTCATATTATAGAAATTTGTCTGCAAATTTACGACATTTGTCTATAAATTCCAAATTATGTTTCAAATTCTCTCATCAATTCATCAACCCGGCGCTTCGGTACATCCCGTCACGCCCGGGTCGAGACGGGACACTCAGCGCCCTACTTATCAACTCATCAATTCATCATTTCCTAAAAAAACATTACTTTTGCGTTATATGAGCAGACGCAATAAACCATTATTTAAAGACATTGAAATTACCGGTATGGGAGCTAAAGCCAAAGCTATCGGACACGCCCCTGACGGCAGAGTTATTTTCACTCCGTATTTAGCACCGGGAGACATTGCTGATATTCAAGTAACCAAAAAACGTAAAGCTTATTACGAAGGTAAAATAGTAAATATTCATAAATATTCGGATTTACGAACCGAACCGGTTTGTGATTATTTCGGTACTTGCGGCGGCTGTAAATTACAACATATTCAATATGAATCACAATTAGATTTCAAGCAACAAGAAGTTGAAAATAATTTAATCCGGTTAGGCAAACTCCAACTCCCCGACTCTATCGAACTGATTATGGGTTCGCCGGATATTTATAATTATCGTAACAAAATGGAATTTTCATTTTCGGCAAAACGTTGGTTAACACCTGAAGAAATTAATTCCAAAGAAAATATTGAAAATATTGAAGGATTAGGTTTTCATATAGCCGGTATGTGGGATAAAGTTTTGGATATCAAACAATGTCATCTCCAAACCGAACCTTCCAATCAAATTAGAAATGCCGTCAAAGAATTTGCCCTTAATAATAACATATCGTTCTTTGACCCGCGCCACAAAACCGGATTGCTTCGTACTTTAATGATTAGAAATACTTCTATTGGCGAATGGATGGTCGTTTTACAAGTTTACAGAGATGACAGAAAGGTAGTAGAAAGTATTTTGGAACATCTCAAGCATAATTTTCCCGCAATTACCTCATTGCAATACATCATCAACGAAAAAGACAATGACTCGTTCTACGACCAAGAGGTTATATTATATCACGGCAGAGATTTTATTAAAGAAAAATGGGAAGGGATAACTTACCGCATTTCGGCAAAATCTTTTTTTCAAACCAATTCAACGCAAGCCTTACGTATGTATCAAAAAGTTCGTGAATTTGCTAACATTCAAAAGCACGAAACCGTTTACGACTTATATACCGGAACCGGTAGTATCGCTCTATTTATAGCCCGCGATGCCAAAAAAGTTATCGGTGTTGAAGCTGTTGCCGAGGCTATCGAAGATGCCCGAAAAAACGCCCGGCTTAATAATATTGATAATGCAGAATTTACAGTAGGCGATATGCGACAAGTATTTACCAAAGATTTTATCGATAAGTATGGTAAAGCGAATGTCGTCATAACCGATCCGCCACGCGACGGTATGCATCAAAAAGTTGTTGAAAATCTCCTATTTTTGGCTCCCGAACGCATCGTATATATCAGTTGCAACAGTGCTACCCAAGCTCGTGATTTGGCTATGATGAAACAAGATTACGAAATAGTCAAAATGCAACCTGTCGATATGTTTCCTCATACGCATCATGTAGAAAATATTGTTTTGTTGCACAAAAAAAACTAATGCTTATGAAACCAAATATCGTTATTTTAACCGGCGCCGGTATCAGTCAGGAAAGTGGCATCAAAACTTTTAGAGATGCTAACGGACTATGGGAAAATCATGATATCATGGAAGTGGCATCACCTCAAGGCTGGGAAAAGAACCCTGAATTGGTGTTAAAATTTTACAACCAACGACGGCAACAGCTACACAAAGTACAACCCAATGCCGCGCATAAAGCCATCACCAAACTGCAAGAATATTTTCCTGTCCATGTTATCACACAAAACGTTGATGACTTACACGAACGCGCCGGCAATCAAAATGTATTGCACCTACACGGCGAATTGTTTAAAGTACGTAGCGAAATTAATCCTGAGCTTATATACGATTGGCGCAATGATCTGCATATAGGCGACCTGGCTGAAGACGGTACACAACTCAGACCCCATATTGTTTGGTTTGGAGAACCTGTACCAATGATTAGTAAAGCGTCAGAAATAACTGCCACCGCTGATATTTTTATTATTGTCGGTACAGGTATGGCAGTATATCCCGCCGCTGGATTGGTTGATTATTTACCACCGTACACCCCTGTTTACTATATAGATCCTAATCCGGGAGTAATTTCAATATCAAATCCTTTAACTACGATTCGCGGTAAAGCCGGTAAGGAACTACCGGATTTAGTTGAAATAATTATTAAAGAAAACTCATAAATAAGAATAATCTAAATTACAATGCTTTGCATTCAACTATATAAATAATTCTAAAATTGAAACTCATATGTATATAAGCAAGAAACGACTACAAAATATTTGCAGCCGTTTCTCTTTATGAGAGTTACCCCATCTTACAATATCTTTTCATTATTCTTCACAATTCAAAATTTTGAATTCCGTTCGTCTGTTCAATTGGTGTTCTTCTTCGGTACATTTTACACCGTCAACACAGCCGTTGACCGGACGGGTTTCGCCATACCACTTCGCTACCAATCGATCTCTGCTGATACCGTGGGTCGTTAAGTAGTGTATAGCCGAATTGGTACGGTTATGTGATAACTTAACATTGTATGGCTTGCTGGCGCGAGCATCGGTGTGTGATGATACTTCTACACGTGCTTCCGGATATTTGTTCATCAATTCGACAACCTTATCCAACTTTAACTTGTCGCTGAATCGAATGTAAAATTTATCCAAATCGTAATAGATAGTCG
>JALVKK010000134.1 GCA_027033875.1 Flavobacteriales bacterium | reverse complement strand
ATCCTAATTTGAAACCGGAAATCAATAATCAGGTGGAAGTATCGGTTCAAAGAAAATGGACAAAATTCCAAGCCGGTGGTAGCATCTTTTATTCCTATTTTCAAGACTATATCACGCCTGTTTTAACACCGGCGCTGACCTCATCGGTAGGAAGCTGCGGCGCACCGCCAAAGCCCCCCAAAGTGTTTAGAAATGTCGATGCTTATCAATACGGTTTTGATTCGTATGTAGCTTACCAACTGACTGATCGTTGGTTGATTAAAGCCGATATGGCATTGACCAAAGCTTATGACATTACTTTAGATGAGCCTTTGGCACAAGTCGCACCGCCCAATGCCCATTTGGAAGTGAAATATGATACCGGCACCTACCGGGTAGATGTTCGTGGTGCGTTGGTTGCTGCACAAACCGATTATGCATCGAGTTTCTTGGAAACAGAAACGCCCGGACACAATACCATAGATTTACGTTTGGGTTGGAAACCTTATAAGGGCTTATCTGTTGGGGGCGCAGTTCTTAATTTGACGAACGAAGCCTATTACAATCACTTAAACTTCGGTTTTGTGAATGCTGATGATCTGACAGGTCGTCGTATTTACGAACCCGGACGTAGTTACAGTGTGTTTTTGAAATACAAATTTTAACCTAAACCTGTTAGGTCTTTAAGACCTGATAGGTCTGATAGAAAAAAATAATTACTAACAATTAAAAACAAATTAAAAATGAAAACAATCAATAAAATATTATACTTATTCATATTAACCGGCTTAGTAACTTTAACGGCTTGTAGTACAGATGATGACGAACCTGTCAACACCCACGACGATGCCTATGCTGATGTTATAGCCAAAAAAATGAAAATGATGGGCAATACCAAATACGTTCCGGTTTTCTTTGCCGGTGCAGAAGATATCGTTGAAGACGGTAGTAGTGTTAAAGGACCTGATGGTACGGTCTATGATTTACATAGTTTTTGGGCAGGAGATGGTATCTTGACAGCAGGCGGTACGGTCGGTAACACACCACCACCTGCCGGAACTTATACGTTTACTTTAAAATTCAGCGATGGGTATGTCAAAACAGTAACTGATGTACTGGAAGGCGCTGATACGACCGTGCCAATGATTTCTTATGTCTATCATGACGATACAACACCGCAAACCATTGATGTCACTTGGACGGCTTCACCCGAAGCGGATTTTTATTGTATCAAAATGACCGATTTGGATATGGCAAACAACAAACCCTATTTTAAGGTCCCGATGATTGACAAGTCACAAAATTCGTTTACCATTACGCTGGATGGTAGCAACGGCTGGATGCGTCCGGTTTCCGAGCTACAAAACGGTACGGAATATTATATCGTTATTTCTGCCAAAAAAGTAGAAAACGGTACACCGGTTACCGGTGCGAGCAAGGATTTTGAAATTAACGGTTGCAGTAAAACAAAAATTACGTATCAACAGTAAGAAGGCAACCAAAACAACCGCCAGCGAGCAAAAGCTCGCTGGCGGTTGTTTTGTTAAAATCTGTATATTTTTAGATATTGCTTACAAGATACTTCGCACTTTCCACTTTCTCGCTTATCTACTAACGATTTTTCTTCTTCAACTCTTCTTTAACTTTTTCCTGATAAAGAATAGCCGATTTACGTGCTGCTGCACTGATTTTGTCCATTAGTACGTAGATAGTATTTAGAGCGCGATCACTACCGAGGTTTTTGGTGCTCATTTTAGTCATTTGCCAATCGGCTTGAATGGATTTGAGTTCTTCGGAAATATTGATGGTATTTTCACCGGAAAAGAATGTTTGGTCTAAATCTTTTTGAAAATCATTTTTACATTGTTCGATATCTCGTTCGATAGCGGTATCTTTAATACCTGCAACTTTCAGACCGTATAAAAAAGCCAATTGTTGTGCCAGAAGTTCCATATTGTTAGCAGCTTTTTGGTATTTGAGAGTCGAAATTTTTTCGGATTGATTGATTTGATCAATCAAATTATTTGTTGTTTGTAAGAATGATTTCAGAGTTTTAAGCAATCCGTGCATTTTATTTTTAATAGGTTTTTGAATAGCCAAAGTTCTCAATTTTTTCCATTTACCGGTCAATTTATCAACCTCATCTTGTATTTCGGAATGATCTTTGGCATATATTTCCAATCGAAGCAAACTAAACTCACCGTTTGATAAATTTTCATCGTTTTCTTTTGCGACATAATTGATTTTTAAGCCGCGATACAAATAATCTTTAACGATTTTGACTGCTGCGGTTCTAACATCCAATGCACTTTGCAAGGCATCACTGACATCTAGCATTTCATCGTATTGTGCATGTATCGCCGGTTGCCACAAAAAGTAGAATAAAAATATGTAAAAATAATGTTTCATCGGTTTGTGTTTTTTATATCATTGTCTGAAAAATAAAACTTATAGGATATTAATTTTATTTTTTTTGATTAATCGTTTGAATGATATACTTCAACAATTTAAAAGTTTTTCTTGTAAATGAATCATCATAAGCGTACATCATTTTCGGATTAAATTTTTCTTTTTTCAATAAAATAGTGATAGATTCCAAAGTGGTTTTTAAGTCGATTGCCAGATCTTTTGCTTTTGGGTTTAAGATTTTAAACTTACTTATTTTTTTCAAATTTTTATTCATACTTCCCAAATCATATTTGAAATAAGAATCAGCATCTTCAATATTTAAGGCGTTCTTCAGTACATAAACGGCAGCTATGGCATCGGCATTCTTACCGTTATTAAGAGCCAGTTGTGCCATTTCAATGCTTTTTTTGTTTTTTGAAAATTCCGGATGTCTATCGAGTACATCTTTGTTAAGTTGTTTAATATACTTATTGAGCCGGCGAGTTTTTTCAATCAAGGCGGTGTAATTGTCCTTGTCAAAATCGGTGATGTTGATACGGTAAATGTTCCAAAAATTTTGAAGTTTTAAAAAATCTTCTTTTACTTTATTTTTGTATGGTAGATGCAAAATGATATAAGACAAATTATCATCAAATAAAGCTATACTTTTATCCATGTCGGCCATGGCTTTTTTCTTAAAAGTATTAGTTTTGATAAAAACAAAATTCTTTAATAAACGATTTGATAACAATTCGTTTTGAGCCAATTTTTCAC
The DNA here is from genome assembly GCA_027033875.1 of Flavobacteriales bacterium. GTDB lineage: Bacteria > Bacteroidota > Bacteroidia > Flavobacteriales > Flavobacteriaceae > WGBX01. The sequence continues at coordinate 10,009 of JALVKK010000134.1, read as the reverse complement.
TTAATATATCGATGGGATTATCGTTTATTTGCGCAATTCCTTGCAGAGTATTTGCACCGACAAATAAGATAAATAAGATATAACGGAGTTTCATAAGCAATGATTTTATTACAATTTGATTAAAATTGTTTAATCCATGTTTTGGTATAATTGTTTTTTATATTTTTCAGCTTAAAATCCATGGTGGTTACCAAACTGAAAACCGTCTTCGGATTTTTAGAATTTTGGTTTAATAAATTAGCTTTCAAAAAGTTCCAATCAACTATTATATCGGAAAAAATTTTTCCGGCTAAGGGGTCATTTAAGAATTTGTTACTTTTTGATTTTAAAAAAGTATTTACACTTTCGATATTTTTTTGGTATTCGTGTTGAAAACTTTTACTTAAGCCCAGATAATTGGCATAATAACTCAAATTGATTTTTTGAGTCAATTGTCGTAAATTTTGAATATTATCATAGCTTTCGACATTCTTGCCGGATAACGAATATATTTCACGCATTTTACTTATCAAATCCGATATCAATCGGTCAAACGTATTGATTTCAAAAAACAGATTTGTAAATTCTTTGGGGGTAAGGTTTTGCGTCAATTTATTGTTCAATTTAAACCAAACTTCTTTTATTTTTTTGAGCATGGAAACTATATTCAAATTATTTTCATTCAAATCGAGATTACTCAGATTTTCGGAAATCATCGCCATGGCATAATCCAATTCTTTTCCGGCTTGTTCTTTTTTGAGATTGTGGATTAAATACAATTTATCTTTGGCAACCATTTGGGTGTATATCTGTATATCAACCGCATTGTCGTATAATGCCGATTTTGGCATTTCGTCGTCAAATTGAGCTTGTGCCGGTGCAAAAAATAAAATACTAAATAATAAAAAATATATTTTATTCATATTTCGGATTTGTTTTTTGGTGTATTTGCAAAGTTACTTAATTTTATAATATCTTTATCAGTTCAAAAAAAAATATCCAATTGCAAGCACTTCAAAGGATAACAAAGACCTTGCCAAATAGTCCGGGTGTTTATCAATTCGTTGATAAACAAGATGTTATTTTATATATTGGAAAAGCAAAGAATTTAAAAAAACGGGTTAGTTCTTATTTCTCAAAAAATCAATCAGGCAAGACCAAAATGCTGGTTGAGAAAATAGTCCGTATTGAACATATAGTCGTAGAAACTGAAACCGATGCTTTGCTGCTCGAAAATATCTTAATCAAAAAATACCAACCTAAATATAATGTCTTACTTAAAGATGATAAGACATATCCTTGGATTTGTATCAAAAAAGAAGCTTTTCCGAGGGTTTTTTTAACGCGCAATTTGATTAAGGACGGTTCGGAATACTACGGTCCTTATCCGTCGGTAAAGACTGCCCGTACCTTACTTGATTTGATTCATCATCTTTATCCGGTTAGGAGTTGCAAATTAAAACTTACTACTGAAAATATTGAAGCGGGCAAATTTGAAGTTTGTCTTGATTATCATATAGGTTTGTGCAAAGCGCCTTGTGTAGGTTTGCAAACGGAAACGGATTATTTGCAGGATATCAAGCAAATAAGACGTATTATAAAAGGTGATTTTAAGCCGGCATTAAAGTATTTTAAAGATTTGATGCAAAAATATGCCGCCAATCTCGAATTTGAAAAAGCACAGGCAATCAAAGAAAAATTAGCTTCTTTGGAGAATTATCAAGCCCGTTCGACCGTTGTCAATCCGGCTATTGACAATGTGGAGGTTTACAATATTGTTTCGGATATTACGTATGCTTATGTCAATTTTTTGCAAGTTGGTCATGGAGCTATTATTCGCTCACATACACTTGAACTAAAAAAGAAACTGGACGAAACAGACGAAGAATTGCTCGAAATGGCTATTGTAGAAATGCGTAAGCGTTTTGAGTTAGATTCTAATGAAATTTTTGTGCCTTATGCTTTGGAACACCTCAAAGATATTAAACAAAGTATTCCGCAAAAAGGTGATAAAAAACGTTTGTTGGAACTCTCCAAACGCAATGCCGTTTATTACAGGCTGGAAAAAATCAAACAATTGCAACTTACCGATCCCGATAAGCACGTCAATCGTTTGATGCAACAGATGCAAAAAGATTTGCGTTTACCTGAAGAACCGCGTCATATTGAATGTTTTGATAATTCCAATATGCAAGGTACTGACCCTGTGGCAGCTTGTGTGGTTTTTAAAAACGGCAAGCCCAGTAAAAAAGATTATCGTCATTTTAATATCAAAACCGTAGCAGGTCCGGACGACTTTGCTTCAATGAGTGAAATTATCGGACGTCGTTATAAGCGTTTACTGGATGAAAAATCTCCTTTGCCGCAATTGATAATAGTCGATGGTGGTAAAGGACAATTGTCTGCTGCTGTCAAAAGTTTGAAAAAACTGGGTCTTTACGGAAAAATATCCATTATAGGTATTGCCAAACGATTGGAAGAAATATACTATCCCAATGATCCTGTGCCTTTATATTTAGATAAAAAATCGGAGACCTTGCGTGTCATACAAAAAGCACGTGATGAAGCCCATCGTTTCGGCATTACATTTCATCGAAAAAAACGCTTGACCAATACTTTATATTCCGAATTGGAGCAAATTCCGGGCATCGGCAATAAAACCGTATTGAGTTTGTTGAAACATTTCAAATCGGTAAAACGTATTAAATCGGCATCATTGCAAGAATTGATAGATGTAGCCGGTAAACATAAAGCTGAAATTATCAGGCATTGGTTTGATACTAAGGCTTAATAGAAATGACTGATGTAATTATAAAAAAGATTTTGAATTGAAGTGAACTAATAGTATTTTTAACCAAAATTATATATGATGACTGATTCTGCAATAAAAAAACTTTTTGAAACCTATTTGTTTGAGCTTAATTTTGAAAAAAAACCGGAAAATTTATATGCGCCAATCAGATATATTTTGGAAAATGCCGGCAAACGCATACGTCCCTTGCTGGTTTTATGGTCGGCAAAAAGTTTTGGTGCCGAAATAGAAAAAGCATTACCTGCTGCGGCTGCCATTGAGATTTTTCATAACTTCACTTTGCTTCATGATGATATTATGGATCAAGCTCCCATTCGTCGCGGTAAGCCGACTGTACATCAAAAATGGAATGAAAATACCGCAATTTTGTCGGGAGATACCATGTTGATTTTGGCTTATAAAATGCTGGAAACCTACGAAGGGCTGATGTATAAAAAACTCAACAGTCTGTTGAATAAAACAGCTATTGAAGTTTGCGAAGGGCAACAAATGGATATGGATTTTGAAATCCGTGAAAATGTCTCTATCAGCGAATATATTGAGATGATACGACTTAAAACCGCTGTTTTATTGGGTGCAGCTATACAATTTGGCGGTATTATTGCCAATGCAAGTGATGAAGATTTGATAAATATGTCAAATTTCGGTATCAAGCTCGGATTAGCTTTTCAAATTCAAGACGACTATCTCGATACTTTCGGACGCAAAGATACCTTTGGCAAACGTATAGGCGGTGATATACTGGATCGTAAAAAAACTTTTTTGTATATCACGGCTTTGCAACAAGCAACCGATAAGGATAAACAAAAGTTACATAAATTATATAAGGACAACAAAATTGACGATGATATATTGATTGCCGAAACAACAGCGCTTTTTATCAAATATAAAGTTGATCAATTAGCCCGTTCAGAAATGACTGCTTACACCAATGCAGCAATAAAAGCACTTAATCGAACAGAGTTATCGACAGATCAAAAAACTTTTTGGCAAAAATTTGCCTTGGATTTAATGCAAAGAGCATTCTGATTTTGCCGGTACTTACAATCGATACATTGAACAAAATAAATTTTGCTAAAAATCTTTTGTTCTCCAAAACAACATTTTGCGCTTTTAACCGATCACCCCCCGATTTTCTTAACTTTAAAGCCCTTATCTTTCAAAATTTGTACAACTTTTTCGCGGTTATTACCTTGAATGATAATTTCGCCGTCTTTGACACTGCCACCGACTCCTAGTTTATTTTTCAACTCTTTCCCGAGTTGTTTCAATTCTTCATTTGTTCCTTCAAATCCTTTGATAACGGTAACAATTTTTCCGCCACGTCCTTTTTTTGAAAAATGCGCTTCCAGTTGTTGTTCTTCGGGCGCTAAACTTTCGCTTGTTTCTTCCTCTTCCGGTTGATAATCCGGATTGGTTGAATAGGCAAAAGAAGCCAATTGGCTCAAATCGTTTAAAGTTTTTTTCTTTTTAGACATTGACTATTAAGCATCAATATTAGCGTAAATAGCATTTTTCTCGATAAATTCACGTCGAGGCGGGACTTCATCTCCCATAAGCATAGAGAATACACGGTCGGCTTCGGTACCGTTTTCGATAGAAATTTGTTTCAAAATACGACTATCCGGGTTCATGGTAGTTTCCCAGAGTTGTTCAGCGTTCATTTCTCCCAAACCTTTGTAGCGTTGCACATGAGCGCCTTGTCCGTATTCTTCCAAAAGTTTGTCGCGTTCGTCATCGCTCCAAGCATAAGTTTTCTTTTGTCCTTTTTTGACTTGATAAAGGGGAGGCGTCGCAATATAGACGTGTCCGTTTTCAATCAATTCACGCATATAACGGAAAAAGAATGTTAAAATTAAGGTAGAAATATGACTACCATCGACATCGGCATCGGTCATGATGATGACTTTGTTATAACGCAACTTTTCGAGATTTAAGGCTTTGCTATCCTCAGCTGTTCCGATTGTTACGCCGAGAGCTGTAAATATATTTTTAATTTCTTCGTTGTCAAAAACTTTGTGTTGCAAGGCTTTTTCAACATTTAATATTTTACCGCGTAAAGGTAAAATGGCTTGAAAATTGCGGTCGCGTCCTTGTTTGGCAGTTCCGCCAGCCGAATCTCCCTCGACGAGAAAAATTTCACATCTTTCGGGGTCTGTTTCCGAACAATCGGACAATTTTCCCGGCAGTCCCGCGCCACCCATAACGGTTTTTCGTTGTACCATTTCGCGAGCTTTTTTAGCCGCATGTCGCGCTTGTGCTGCCAAAATAACTTTTTCAACTATGGTTTTGGCATCTTTCGGATTTTCTTCCAAATAGTTGGTCAACATTTCGGATACCGCTTGACTTACGGGCGCACTCACTTCACGATTACCGAGTTTGGTTTTGGTTTGCCCTTCAAATTGCGGTTCGGCAACTTTTACCGAAATAATAGCCGTTAAACCTTCACGAAAATCGTCTCCCGAAATTTCAAATTTCAATTTGTCGAGCATTCCCGATTTTTCAGCGTATTTTTTTAAAGTTCCTGTTAATCCGCGTCTGAAACCCGATAAATGCGTACCGCCTTCGTGTGTATTGATATTGTTGACATACGAATGTATATTTTCGGTATAAGACGTGTTGTAAATCATGGCTACTTCAACGGGAATGCCGTTTTTCTCCCCTTCCATGCTGATAACATCGGTGATAATAGGTTCGCGATGCGCATCGAGAAAACGGATAAATTCTTTTAAACCTTCTTTGCTGAAAAATTCGTCGTGAAGATATTCGCCTTTTTCATTTTTTTGACGTTTATCGGTAATGGTTATGGTAATACCTTTGTTAAGAAAAGCCAATTCACGCATACGTAAAGCCAAAGTTTCGTAGTCAAATTCGATGGTTTGTTTAAAAATCTCTTTATCAGGATGAAACTTGACAAAAGTTCCGGTTTTTTCGGTTTCACCTACAACTTTTACGGGATATAAAGCTTTTCCGCGTTCGTATTCTTGTTGCCATATTTTACCTTCTCGATAAACTTGTGCTAATACGTGGTCTGATAAAGCATTGACCACCGATACACCGACGCCGTGTAAACCGCCGGATACTTTGTAAGAATCTTTATCAAATTTACCACCGGCACCGATTTTGGTCATCACCACTTCCAATGCCGATACGCCTTCTTTTTTGTGCATACCGACCGGGATACCGCGTCCGTTATCTTTGACCGAAACGGAATTGTCTTCGTGAACTACGACATCAATTCGGTTACAATAGCCGGCCATTGCTTCATCTATTGAGTTGTCGGCAACTTCATATACCAAATGATGCAGACCGCGTACACCGATATCTCCGATATACATCGAAGGACGCATTCTCACGTGTTCAATACCTTCCAGAGCTTGTATGCTGTCTGCCGAATAATTTTGTGTTTGTGTTGGTTTCTTTTCTTCACTCATATAAATATCTTTTCAAAAAAAATTATTAAATACAAATATACGATTTTTTTTGTTAGTTGAAAGTTGAAAGTGAAAAGTTAAAAGAGCGTTTTATCAATACTTCGCTTTGGCTTTTAACTTATCGAATACCGATTTTTGTTTTTGTTTCGGCCATACATTATTTGATATATCGATATCGGCGGTCAGATTTTCGGGGTCTAATTCTATTTTGACAATTTCTTGATTGGAAGGTATCATTTTACTAACGGTTTTGTCGTTAAAACGCCATATTTTTGCCGGATAAATCAGTTGTTTGGTAGAACCGTCTTTATAAGTTAATTTCAAAACAATAGGCATGACCAATTCGCCGTGTTGTTCAACCTCAACACGGTAGAAATATTTAGGCATTTTCAGATTTTTGATTTCCTCTTTGGTAAAGTTTTCATTTAAAAATTGCTTCAAATTAACGGCTCTTTGCAAAAAGGATTTTTTGGATTTCATATCCGGGGTAAAATCAGGGCTATCTTCGGTAATTAAAGAAACGTAGGGCGGAAAATCTTCCACTTTCATACCGTAGCTTTTTGCCATACGTTTGATACGTTCGGTAGGTTTGTCGGTTACATAAAATTTGCTGACTTTGGATATCGCCATTTCGTTGACTCGTGTGGTAAAGAACCAGCCGCGCCAAAACCAATCCAAATCGATAGCAGAAGCATCTTCCATGGTGCGGAAGAAATCTGCCGGTTCGGGGTGTTTAAATTTCCAGCGATTGGCATAAGTTTTAAAGGCTTTATCAAACAATTTGCGTCCCATAATCACTTCGCGCAGCATATACAATCCGGCAGCTGCTTTGCTGTATGCCGTCATACTACGATTGTACATCAAATCGGAATTGTTCATAATAGGGTTCATCTTACTTTGGTTGCCTTTCATAAACGGAACTATTTGTCGAGGATAACCTCTGGAATTTAGTTTAAAGCCCAATTTTTTTTCAAAGGCTTGTTCGGCCAATAATTCGGTAAAGGTATTCAAACCTTCGTCCATCCACATCCATTGTCTTTCGTCGGAATTGACTACCATAGGGAACCAATTATGTCCCACTTCGTGAGTGATGACTTTAATCATACCGTTGCGAAGGCGGTCATTGTAATTGCCGGATTTGTCAGGACGTCCGTAGTTCCAGCATATCATGGGATATTCCATACCTTGTCGAAAAGCATTGACCGAAATGGCTTTATGATACGGATAATCAAACAAATGTTTGGAATATTCGGTTAAAGTATTGGCTACGGTACGCGTAGAATATTTTTCCCAAAGCGGTTGCGCTTCTTTCGGATACATGGAAATAGCCATAACCGTTTTGCTTGGTAGTTTGACGGCCATCATATCATAGATAAATTTTCGTGAAGAGGCAAAGGCAAAATCACGGACATTTTCGGCTTTAAATCGCCATGTTTTAAAACCTTTAGATCGGGATTTTTCTTTTTTTCGGGCTTCGGTTTCGGTTACAATCATCACCGGTTTATCATAAGTTTTTTGAGCTAATAAGTATCGTTTATATTGTATTGAAGTCATTACTTCTTTTCTATTGGTCAAAACACCGGTACCGTCGAGAATATGATCTGCCGGAGCGGTAATATTTACTTTAAAATCACCGAAAGGCAGAGCAAATTCACCGGTTTTGATAAATTGCAAATGTTGCCAGCCGTTGACGTCGTCATAGACAGCCATACGCGGATAAAACTGTGCGATGATATAAAGATTGTTATCGTCTTCTTTGAAATGTTCGTAACCGGAACGCCCCCAATCTTCGGCAAAATTGTTGATATCATACCACCATTCTATTTTGAAACTAAAACTTTTACCGGCTTTTAGAGGTTTGAGTAAATCGATTCGCATCATGGTGTAGTTGATGGTATAATTTAACGGATTGCCTTGTAAATCAACAACTTTTGTGATGTGAAACCCGCCTTTGTATCCTTCGTTGCTATATTGTGAAATAAATTTGCCCGGACGTAGCATAACATTACTGCCGTCGTCATTGATTTGGTCGGTATAAGAATCGGGCTGACGTCTGTTTTGGTCTAATTGTACCCACAAATAATCCAAATCGTTAGGCGAATTGTTGATATATGTTATGGTTTCGCTTCCTTTGAGTCGCGGTTGTTTGGCATCAATCAGTTGGATGTCCATTTCGTAATTAGCCCGATTTTGATAATAATCCGGTCCGGGAGCGCCCGATGCCGTTCGGTAAGTGTTAGGTGTTGGTAATAAGTCGGTTATTTGACGAAATTTGCTGTTGTTATAATGTCCTTTCGGAACTTTATGATCATTATTTTCTTGTGCAAAAGTGATGTTGATTATCAAAAAAAATAAGCTGTAAATTCTATATTTCATAGTACGGATTTTGTTATTTTATACGACAAATATTCTTCGGACAAAAGTAACATAATATTTTAATTTTTTATAAAAAAGTATTCACAAGAATAATTTGATTTGCTGTAAATGTAGAATGTTTTTTTGCCTGAGGATCAGTGTTCGATGTCGGATGTTGAGAGATTATTCAATAAAAATGACATAACCAACAATCCGCTACTGATATAGATAAATGCATTACCCAATCCGAACCGGTCTGCAAAATAGCCTAATAACAAAGCAATTATCGAAGTTAATAAAGTTCTGTATAAAGATTCTGCTGATAACACCGAAGTCAATATTTTATTGGGGACTTTATCGGCTAAATTACCTGTTAAGATAGGTTTACGTAAACTCTGTAAGACATAAATACCGCTAAAAGCTATAAGTGCCGGTAACCAAAGTTGTGAACTAAAAAAATACCCGCCGGCAATACCCGCAAAAAATCCAATAATCAAAGTTTGATAACTTAGTTTATTAAATTTATTACTCAAAACACCGGCATATTTTGAAGCGGTTGCCGTCAATAAATACAGTAGCGTATAAAAAATACCGATAAACAAGCCCGTTTTTTTACCAATATATACTCCTGTTAAAATGGGCAAAGTTAAAGCCAGATTTTTCATCACCGGTTGGATATAATCTTTGGTAGCTTTTTGATAGGCAGTAAACACAGCAGAGGAATGTACAATACGAAAAACTTTCGGATTTTTTAGTGCCTGCCATAAGGCTGATATATTGGATTTTAATTTTTTTAGTTTTTTCTTGTCTGAAAAATCCAATTCGTCGGGATATGACCAAATAAGAAATATATTTAATAAATAAGGAATAATGGAAATTAGAAATATTTTTTCGTAATTACCTGAAAAATAAACTATTATACCGGCTATCAATGCCGATAAAGCAGAGCCTCGTTGCGAACACGCCCGCGTGTGTCCGTAGTAGGTTATTTTTTGAGCAGACTGTTTATTGAGTTCTAAGTATTTCATTATCATTCCTTTATGTGTTCCCGACCGCAAAGCGTCAGCAATGCCGTATAGCACAAATGCCGCCAAAAAAATGTGGTAACTCATTCCTATATAAAACAAAATAAACGACAGGATATAAGCCAAAAATGATAGCATCAACGATTTTTTTCGCCCGAAAGTATCGGCAAAAATCCCGGTTGGCACTTCCGACAGGTTGATAACGATTTCACGTAACGCATACAAACTGCCTATTTCGGTATAAGTCAGTCCTTTTTGTTTGAGATATAATAAGAAAAACGCATCAAAAAACCGTAGATTTTTTAAAAACCCGTAGAAACAAAATTTGTAATATTGTCGGTCTTTGGTGAAAGGCATTTTTATTGATTTCAGATTTACGATTTCAGATTTACGATTTCAGATTT